>CAXGBX010000356.1:0-2579 GCA_964008195.1 uncultured Flavobacteriaceae bacterium | reverse complement strand
AATTATTCACTCCGGAAAAGATAAATCTTAAAGATCAGGGTTTGATCAATTTAGCAAGCCACGTAGGTTTATATTATAATTTAAATGAATTTCTAAAAATGGATTGGCAGCAAAATCTATTTTATAGTCCGAAGAAAAAAGATTGGAGCTGCAATCCTGAAAAGAATTCAAACTGGATAGACCGAGAAAAGTTAATAAAAGATCTTCAGGTTTTATTTGAGAATGAAAAATCACCGCTGGTCTGGATGAAAACAGCAACCACTTACCATACATTTTTTATAGTTTGGTGGTAATATAATTAGAGCTGCAAAGACTTTGCGTAACTAATTCTTTAAATTTGTCTTCCTTAAGAAAACTTTTATGCAACCGGAATACCGGGAAGCCATCAAAGCCTCCTATTTTAGTATCGCAGGAAATGCGCTTTTGGCGATAGCAAAAGCCATTACGGGTATTTTCGGAAATTCTTATGCCCTTATTGCAGATGCAATCGAATCTACCACAGATGTCTTTTCTTCCCTGCTGGTGCTTTTGGGACTTAGGTATGCAAACAACCCTGCCGATGAAAACCATCCCTATGGGCACGGGAAGGCTGAACCCCTGATTACTTTTATGATCGTTGGCTTTTTAATAGTTGCCGCCACCGTGATCGCTTACGAAAGTATTGAGAACATCAACACCCCTCACGAAGTACCAGAACCTTATACTTTAGTGGTTCTTGTGATCATTATAATTATTAAGGAAGTTTCATATCGCTTTGTAAATAAAAAAGGAGAAGAAACAAATAGTTCTGCATTGAAGGCAGATGCCTGGCATCACCGGAGCGATGCAATCACCTCATTCATGGCATTTATTGGGATTTCGGTCGCACTCTATATGGGAAAAGGTTATGAAGATGCTGATGACTGGGCGGCTTTATTTGCATCTGGATTTATTCTATTCAATGCATATCTTATTCTGAGACCTGCGCTGGGTGAAGTTATGGATGAACATAGGTATGATGATGTAGAACAGCAAATCAGGGATATTGCCCAGGCCAACCCTGGTGTTGTGGATACTGAAAAATGCTTCGTAAGAAAAACGGGGATGACTTTTCATGTAGATCTACATATTGCTGTAAACGCAGACATAAGTGTAAAAGATGGTCATGACATTGCTCATCGGGTAAAAGATGAGATTCTTGAAAAAATCCCGCAGATTGCTGATGTTCTAATTCACGTAGAACCAGATGATGAATTATAATTCTCCCTAATATTAATTTTTCTTTTAAACATATTAAGAAACATTTAGCACAAAACTATCTGCAAATGCTTTGATATACCTGTGTTTAAGCGTATCTTCTCATTTATAATTAACCACTAAAAATAGCATTATGTCGATGATTAATGAGAAAGATTTTAAAGAACTATCTAATCATAAAAACAAACCTTGTGTTTCCATTTTTATTCCAACCCAAAGAGCCGGGAAAGAAGTTTTGGAAGAAAAGAATAAAAAACACCTACATTCTGAATGGACCCAGGTTAAGAAAAAGCTGAAAGATAAAAATGTTTCTGAAGAAACGATTGAGAAAATGGGGGAACCTATTCAGGAATTGATTGATAATCGTGATTTCTGGAGACATCAGTCAGATGGACTGGCGATCTTCGCTTCACAGGATTATTTCAAGAAATACACACTACCCGTAAACTTTGAGGCATACCATTATATATCTGAAGAATTTTATGTAAAACCTTTAGTTCCTGCAATGAATGGTGACGGGAAATTCAATATTCTGGCGATTCAACTGGAAGACGTAAAGTTTTATGAAGCTTCAAAATACAGTATAATGCCCGTAGATGTTGATGAACTTACTCCATCCAGGCTGGAAGAAAGAGTAGGGTTCGATTATAAGGAAAAAGCACTCCAATTCAGAAGTCAGGGAGAAGGCGGTGAAAAAACACAATTTCATGGTCATGGTGGCAGTGAAAGGGACGTCCAGGTAGAAATAAAGCAATTTTTCAGGGCTGTAGATCAAGGCTTGAAAGACCATTTGACCAATGAAAAGTTGCCGCTGGTAGTTTATTGTCAGGATTATCTGTTTCCAATTTATAAGGATGCAAACACCTACAATCATTTAGTTGACAAAGTAATTCCAGGGAATCCCAATGATTCTGATATGATGGGAATACATCAAAAAGCTTTAGAAGTGGCAGAACCTTTTCTGAATGAAGATCGTGATAAAAAGATCACCAAATACAACGAATTGAGTAAAACCGAAAATACTACCTCTGCGGTTAGCGATATTATAGCAGCTGTTTATCAGGGGAAAGTAGATACTTTGTTTATCGAGAACAGAGCTGAAGAATGGGGAAGCTATGATGAAGATTCCATGGAAGTGAAATTTTCTGATAATCAGGAAAACGGAAATATTTCCCTGCTAAACCTGGCCGCGAAAAAAACAATAGAAATGGGAGGAAAAGTATATCTCGTGGAACACGAGTTTATGCCTCAGAAAAAATCAAAAATGAACGCATTATTAAGATTCTAAATTAGATAACGGCCCGGAATTAATTTCCGGGTCTTTCTTTTTTTATATCCGGTTG
>CAXGBX010000355.1:0-2602 GCA_964008195.1 uncultured Flavobacteriaceae bacterium | reverse complement strand
TTAATTTTGAATACCATCTGACGGCTGATTTAAATGGGAAATTCATCGTACTGAATGACGAATACTTTACTCTGCTCCGTGACATAATTTAAGAACTTTTCATTCACCCGTGCAGGAACCAGAGAGCTTTCTAAAAAAAGGTGAAAATCAGGGTAATAGTAATAGAGCAGTCTGAAAAGCATCCCGAGATTAGTGCGATAAATTTCAGTAGTGCAGTAGCCCGGTCTAAGTAATATTTCTCTCTTATCAGATAAATAGAAAGCATCCGGAACTTAGGAGGGTGATGATAATTTTGAAGAAAACGAAGAAATAGATACATCTAATGATGGTAGTAGATCATAATTGCTATAGGCTTTTATATAGATTAAAAGTTTCAAAAGACTGAGCACTAACAAGCAAATAGAATTTTCAGGGTTTAAAATTTTTTGTATATACTTGTTGAGACTAATCCATCTATAGAATGCTTCGCCAAGAAGAGATATTACTCATTGTTTACTTTATCCTCGTCATACTGTTTCTGGCAGGTTTTACCATAATATTCTTCATTACTTATCAGAAACGAAAGAATAAACTTCTTCAGGAAAAATTTGATGCAGAACAGAAGTTTAAAACAGAACTCTTTAATGCCCGAATAGAGATCCAGGAAGCAACTCTTAAAAATGTTAGCTGGGAATTACATGATAACATTGGTCAGTTATTGGCCGTGGCAAGTATGCAGCTCAACGTGCTAACTAAAAAAGTGGTTGAAGGTAATCAGGGTAGTTTTCAGGAAGTCAGGAAACTGGTTGCAGATTCTTTGTCAGAAGTACGGGCGCTTTCCCGCTCTCTTAACAATGAGGTTGTAGATTATGTGGGATTGGAGAATTCGGTTAAGAATGAGATAGAACGTTTTAATCGGTTGGGCGTCCTGCAGGCTCACCTGGTAACTGAAGGTGAATTCTATAGTATTAAACCTGAAGACAGTATTATCCTTTTCAGGATACTACAGGAATTTTTTTCAAACGTGATCAAATATGCCGGCGCTTCCCAGCTGGAGGTGAAATTTAGTTATTATCCGGAATTTCTTGAGATTCAGGCAGTAGAAGACGGTAAAGGATTTGACACAACTCAGCAGGAATTAGGATCAGGACTGCTAAATATGCGTTCCAGGGCAGAAATGCTACAAACTAATTTTAGCCTGAATTCTTCGGTTGGTAAGGGAACTTCGTTATCTTTACGATATCCAACCAAGACTAACCAACATGAACAAAACGATTATAATCGTTGATGATCATAAACTTTTTGCACAATCGCTTCAAATTTTAGTGAATTCTTTTGAAGGCTTCGAAGTTATTCATCTCTGCAAGAATGGTGAAGAGCTTGTGAATTATTTTAAGGATGAAAATTTAGCACCAGACCTTATTTTACTGGATATGCGCATGCCTGTAATGGATGGAATGGCTACCATGAAATGGTTAAAAGAAAACAACCCCGATCAAAAAGTATTGACACTCACCGTAGATCAGGAAGATGAGACGATCATTAAAATGCTCAGGCTCGGGAGTAGAGGGTATTTGTTAAAGGATATAGATCCGGAAGAATTTGAGCTCGCTTTAAATGCTATAGATAGAACGGGATATTATTCTAACAAGACGATTTCTGAAGCATTGAGCAAAGAAGAAAGGAAAGTGAAATATGAAGAACTTACCCAACGTGAATTGGAATTTCTAAATCATGCCTGCAGCGAACTCACCTATAAGGCAATTGCCGGCGAGATGAACCTTAGTCCTAAAACGGTTGAGAACTACCGCGAAAGCCTGTTTAGTAAACTTCACGTAAAAAGCCGGGTTGGGTTGGTAATTTTCGCAATAAGAGAAGGAATCTGCCAAGTTTGATAATTTAATTCAAATCTTTTATCTACAATTAAAAAACTGCTATTTCTGCAGTATCTTCGTATTCCAAAAAAAATATTTGTCGTGATAGATTCAGCAAAAATTGAATTAAGAAATTTACAGGTTAAAGACTATGAAGAGTTGAAGATCTCCATGGTGAAAAGCTATCAGGCGATGCCTGATGAATACTGGAGCAAGGGTGAGATTAGAACTTTAGTAAATAAATTTCCCGAAGGTCAGCTTTGTATCGTTATAGACAACCGCATCGCCGGTTGCGCACTGTCCATTATTGTAAATTATGACAAGTTTGATGATACCCATAATTATGAGGAGATCATTGGCGGGGAAAATTTTTCTACTCATACTAAAAACGGAAACGTTCTTTACGGAATAGATGTTTTTATACATCCTGAATTCCGCGGAATGCGTCTGGGAAGAAGACTTTATGAAGCACGAAAAGAATTATGTGAGCATTTAAATTTAAAAGCCATCATTTTTGGCGGAAGAATTCCAAATTATTCAAAATATTCTGAAGAGCTTACCCCCAAGAAATATATTGATAAAGTCAAGCTGCAGGAAATTCACGATCCGGTACTTTCATTTCAGCTTAAAAATGACTTTCATGTAAAAAAAGTGATCAAGGGCTATCTTCCCGGAGATCATGAAAGTAAAGAATTTGCCACTTTGATGGAATGGAATAATATCTATTATACCAAACCTCAAAAACTGGT
>CAXGBX010000354.1:0-2603 GCA_964008195.1 uncultured Flavobacteriaceae bacterium | reverse complement strand
ACTCAACTTCAATAATTATATTTGCTCGATTAATAGCTCGAAATGATAAATAAGAAGATATTCAACAACACGAAGTCGGCCTTTAAATTAAAATCTAATACAGAACTGGATAGGGCAATATTTTTATTCAGTATGATGAATAGACCTACATTGGTAAAGGCAGGTTCAGCCCTGACAAAATTTTCCCTAAAACTTCATTTGCCGGTAGAAACTCTAATTAAAAAAACGATTTTCGAGCAATTTTGTGGAGGAGTTACAGAGCAGGATTGTAAACCGGTAACTAATGAGATGTATGATGAAAATCTACATAGTATCCTGGATTACTCGGTGGAGGGAAAAAAGAGCGAAGAGGAGTTTGATGCCGCCATGGAGAAGAAACTTAGTCTTATTGAGTATGCCAGTAAAAGAGATGAAATCACTTTTGCCATGTTTAAACCAACCGGGATTGGAAGGTTTGAGATTTGGGAAAAAGTAAGTGAAAAAGTTAGCCTTAATGATGAAGAAAAAGAAGAATGGGAAAGAGTTCAAAAAAGGGTAGATACTTTATGTAGCAGAGCTCATAAACTGGGAGTACGTTTGTATGCTGACGGTGAAGAAACCTGGATGCAAACTGCTGCAGATGAACTTATGGAAGAAATGATGCGAAAATATAACAAGGAGAAAGTGCTTATTTTTAATACACTCCAATGTTATCGCTGGGATAGGCTGGATTATTTAAAAGAACTTCACGAAAAGGCTAAAAAAGAAGGCTTCAAGATAGGAGCTAAAATAGTTCGTGGTGCCTATATGGAGAAAGAAAATGCCCGGGCTAAGAAACTCGGATACCCTTCACCAATTTGTGAAAGTAAAGAAGCAACAGACGTAAACTTTAATAGCACATTGTCTTATTGTCTAAACCATCTGGAAGATATATCTGTATTTATAGGAACCCATAACGAGGTTAGTAGTTATCTGGCTCTTCAAATCATAGAGGATAAAGGATTATCTATAGACGATAAACGAATCTGGTTTAGCCAGTTATATGGAATGAGTGATCATATAAGTTACAATCTTGCTAAAAAAGGATATAATGCAGTAAAATTGGTGCCTTTTGGACCAGTAAGGGATGTTGTTCCATATTTACTTCGTAGAGCTCAGGAAAATACTTCGGTAAAAGGGCAAACAGGTAGGGAACTTTCCTTATTAAGAGAAGAGCGAAAAAGACGTAAAGGGGATAGTTCTACCAAAAGCCACAGAGAGTAATCTAAATTATGCGTTGGCTGGCAAGGCTTATTTTTTATAAAATTCTGGGATGGAAATTAGAAAACAATTTTAATCCCGATATAAAGAAATGTGTCTTTATCGTCGCTCCACATACCAGTTCTTTTGATTTCTTAATCGGAATTCTGATTAGAAAGATCATGGGGATTCAAATTAATTTTGTGGGAAAAAAAGAACTTTTTAAGCCACCTCTTGGATGGTATTTGAAAGCTGTGGGTGGTGCACCCATAGACAGAACCGGAAAGCAGAAGAAAGTGGATGCCATTGCTGAAATTTTCAAGAAGAAAGAGATATTTAGACTGGCTATGTCACCAGAAGGTACCAGAGAAAAAACCAATACCTGGAAAACAGGATTTTATTATATTGCCCTTAAAGCTGAAGTGCCGATCATTAGGGTTTCTTTTGATTATGGTATTAAAAAAGTAAAAATCTCCGAGCCATATTGGCCTACCGGAGATTTTCAAAAAGATTATACTGAGCTATTCAGCTATTATGATGGGGTTACAGGAAAGATTCCTGGAAAATTCTAACTATTCTTCTTCCTGAGAAGACTCCATGGTATGGTAAACGTTCTGCACGTCATCATCTTCCTCTAGTTTCTCAAGTAATTTTTCCACATCTTCAGTTTGTTCTTCATTTAAGCTTTTGGTTACCTGGGGAATTCTTTCAAATCCTGAAGAAAGGATTTCTATTTCACGTTTTTCCAGTTCTTTTTGGATCGCACCAAAATTTTCAAAAGGAGCATATATATGAATTCCTTCTTCATCTTCAAAAACTTCTTCGGCACCAAAATCGATGAGTTCCAGTTCAAGTTCTTCCGGATCTAAGCCTTCTGAATTGATCCTGAAATTACAGGTATGGTCAAACATAAATTCTACAGAGCCTGAAGTCCCCAGGTTACCGTCAGATTTATTGAAGTGTGACCTAATATTTGCCACTGTTCGGTTGTTGTTATCTGTAGCGGTCTCTACCAAAACAGCAATTCCATGAGGAGCATAACCTTCAAAAAGAACAATCTTATAATCTCCCTGAGACTTGTCAGAAGCACGCTTTATGGCACGTTCAACATTATCTTTAGGCATATTTACGCTCTTCGCATTTTGAATAACGGCACGTAACTTTGCATTAGTGTCTGGATCTGGTCCCCCTTCTTTTACTGCCATCACAATATCTTTACCAATTCTGGTAAATGCTTTGGACATTGCAGACCAACGTTTCATTTTACGTGCTTTTCGGAATTCAAATGCTCTTCCCATGCTTATATAAAATTAGATTCGGGCAAAAATATAAAAAAGCTCTTAACTTTTTGAGGAAAATTAAGAGCTCTCAATCAGTATAGTTAT
>CAXGBX010000353.1:0-2610 GCA_964008195.1 uncultured Flavobacteriaceae bacterium | reverse complement strand
GATAGCACCCTTACAGTTTGTAGCTCAGGTTCAGGAAATTATTCCACATAAGAATTTACTTATTGTCACAAATATGGGCCAGGACAAGATCAAACAGGAAATATTTGCACTACGTGGTATTACAGGGTTTTATGCCGTCCCTATAGACCTCGATGAAATTGAAGCAATTATACAAGCCTATTAATGAATGAAGCAATAATACTTTTATTTATTTCGATTTTTTTTTCGGTTCTGGTAATCTATTGGATTTCCATTACCGTGAGTCTTATTTATCGGGGTAGAAGAACAGTTCGTCTCAACAAAATCGAGCATACTTTTGCCGACGTGGTAAGCCGCTATTTATATAACGATCCTTCAAATCCTATAAGCTTAACTGAAATCACTTCAACATTAAGGGAGGTGGGCATTAGACCTGAGAATAAGAATAATATTCAGTTTCTTATTAGGTTAATGATTCGTACCCAAAGAACCATTCTGGGTAGTAATTTTCATAAACTCCAACAATTATACACGCTAATACCCCCATACGGGGTTTCCATAAAAAAGATTTCAAGCTGGAGCTGGTATAAAAGGGCCAGGGGAATTCGCGAAATCTACGAGATGAACCAATCGCAGTATTTCGATGAAATCTTCAAGTATAGAAATGATAAGAATATTTACGTTAGAAGGGAAGCGCAAATCGCCTTAGTTGTTTTTTTGGGGTGGGAAAGTTTGAGGTTTCTGCCTTATCTTCAGCGTAATATGACTCTATGGCAACAAATTAAGATTACTGAAAAATTATATGATCTTTACCCTAAACCTGAACTAAAGTGGTTACATAGAGCTTATAAAACGGAGAAGCTTTTCGGAAAGAAACTACTTATGCGTATTATTAGAAAATATTTACTTCACGGAGAAATTGGATTTATAGTTGACCATCTTAACCATGAAGATTACGAAGTTCGGGAGACCGCCATCTATTGTATTCAAACCTTTGCGGTAAATAATTCTACGATGGATTACATTAAAAAGCTGTATGAAGATATTCCGAATGCAACCCAACAAGGGCAGTTGCTTACTTATATATTTGAAAATTCAGATATTGACCTTGAATTTTATATGAAACAGCTGTATGGTAAGAATGATGAATTGAAGCTTAGTGTAGCGGAAATACTATGGAATAGCGGTTACAAAGAAAAGGTTCAGGAATTCTATTATCAGCAATATCCAAATTCAGTTTTAAATGTGGGATAGTGGGGAAGGTTTTTTTGGTAGTTATTATATCTACTGGATAAGTGTGTTCCTTTTCCTTGGGTATGGGTCTATCTTATTGACACTTTACCTAAGTGGGATCCTATTGGCCAGACGGTCTATTAAAAGAACTAAACAGCGCTCTATTTTTTTACGCGCAGAAGATATTGTTAGCGCAACAGATATTCCTTCAGTAACCATTATTGCACCTGCATATAATGAAGGCCTTACCATTGTGGAAAATGTAAAATCACTACTTTCCATTCAATATCCTTATTATGAATTAATTCTGGTAAATGATGGCAGCAAAGATGATTCCTTGCAAAAACTTATTGATGAATTTGATCTGGAGCAACAGGATGCCACTTTTATCACCCAGCCAATTCCTACAACCTCTGTAAAGCATATCTATAGAAGTCGGAAAACAAAATATACACATCTCACCGTAATTGATAAAAATAATGGGGGTAAGGCAGATGCAATAAATGCCGGAGTAAATTTCGCGACTACGGAGTTAGTAATATTCACCGATGTAGATTGTATAATTGAGCAGGATGCAATTTTGAAAATGGTACGACCTTATTTAGAGGAAGATGGTAAAGAAATTATTGGTTGCGGAGGCGGCATTGGTATCGCCAATGATTCTATAGTTAAGAATGGAATTTTAACTGAATTGAGGTTACCTTCCAGACTTATCCCCATGACACAGGTAGTAGAGTATATCAGGGCATTTTTATTGGGAAGAATGGCCTGGAGCGAAGTAAACGGACTCATGCTGATTTCTGGTGCATTTGGTATGTATCCACGTAAACGGGTGATAGAAGTTGGAGGTTTTGATCCTAAAACCGTGGGTGAGGATCTTGAACTTTGCATTAGGCTAAGAAAACATATGGAAGAAAAGAAAATACCCTATAAAGTGGTATATCTTCCAGAAACACTTTGCTGGACAGAGGCTCCCTCAGACTATAAAATTTTGATCATGCAGCGAGATCGCTGGGCTAGAGGTTTATGGGAAACCATGAGGCTTCATAAAAACCTCTTATTTAACAAGAAGTACAGGAAAATGGGATTTCTGTTCTATCCATACTGGTTATTATTTGAATTCGGTGCTCCAATAGTGGAACTTATGGGCGTTATTTGTATAATCGCTTTCACCATCTTTGGTTGGATCAACTGGCCTTTTGCCATTTTGCTTTTTTTCGCAGCATATTTGGTTGGTTGTTTATTTTCCACCATAGCTATATTTATGTACGTTAAAAGCTTTGATCATTATACCAAGCCAAAACAAATAGTAGAATTATTACTGGCGGCATACTTAGAACCTTTTCTATATCACCCACTGCTATTATTTGGCCAGATAAAAGGCTACTATAAAAAATT
>CAXGBX010000352.1:0-2621 GCA_964008195.1 uncultured Flavobacteriaceae bacterium | reverse complement strand
AAAATTGAAAATCCTATAGGTTCAAATGTAAATAGGAGACCTATATTCATAAGCTTTTGTGCTTTCCTGTTACTTTTATTTGTTGGGTTTTTTATGCTTTGGCAGCGTTATCAAATTTTGCTGGATGACAGGCAGAGTGAGATGGAAATAATAATTGATGTTGCTGAGCAAAATATAGATCAGTCGTTAAAATACAGCTATTCGGCAGCACTTTCTCTGGCGCTTCAAATTGACGAGGATGGTAAGATCGGGAATTTTGATGAAGTAGCCCCTCAGTTAGTAGACAATAATCCCAATATAGATGCAATAGAAATTGTTCCTAATGGAATTATAACCAATGTGTATCCTCTTGAAGAAAATAAAGAGGCTTTGAATTATAATATTCTGAAAGATAGTACCCGAAATGAAGAAGCCTATAAGGCTATAGAATCTAGACGAATGTTCTTTGCTGGACCCTTGGAGTTGAAGCAGGGTGGTTTGGCCATTATAGGGCGGCTTCCCGTTTTTAAAAAAAATGAATTTTGGGGTTTTGTGGCAGTTATCATCGATTTTGATAATCTTATAGATCAGTCTTGACTTCAGGACCTATCAGGTGATCAGTACCGTTTTCAATTTTCCAAAGTAAATCCAGTTACAAAACAGGAAGAATTTTTCCTCGGAGAAAACAATATTTCAGATAAATCATATTCCGAAAAAATAGTATTGCCAGACGGTGACTGGAGGATTTATATTATACCTGTAGATCCTGAAAAACCATTTTCCCTTCTTATTCCGGTAGCAATAATGATCCTTCTAATATGTGGAGCTATTGGATGGATTATTTATAATGCGCTGAAACAACCTGCTAAGCTAAAGAAACTTGTTAGGGAGCAGGCCGTAGAATTGACTAAGAGTGAGTTACATTTTAGTACAATATTTAATCAGGCAGCTATCGGGATGGTGCGTGTGAATTCTAAAACAGGAATGATACTTGAGGCGAATAAAAGATTTCAGGAATTATTAGGTTACTCTGAAAAAGAATTGAAATCCAAAGATTATAAGATGATATCCCATCCTGAAGATCTTGTTGAAAATTCCGAATTAATGCGCCGCCTAAGCAGGAATTAAATAAGGGAATATAGCCTTGAAAAACGCCTGCAAACTAAAGCCGGTTCCCTGGTATGGGTTCGTATAAATGTCTCACCACTTTGGGAAGCCGAAGAAGATGTAACGTCCCATATAGCGCTGGTGGAGGATATTTCAGCCAGAATTAAGACAAAGCAGAAACTGATTGATAATGAAAACCGGTTTAGGTCCCTGGTTGAAAATTCAAATGAAATTATTCTTATTGTTGATGACCTAAACAAGGTGAAGTATTACTCGCCTTCACTTGAAAAAATTTCAAAATATGAAAAGATTGACTTTTCTGCCAATGGAGTTCTCTTTTATATACATCCTGAGAATCATGATCTTTTAAGGTTAAAGGTTGAAAATGCTTATCAAAAACCGAAAGTTCCTATTGCAGATATAATCCTGCGAGTAAAAGATGCTGAAAATAATTGGTTTTGGGTAAATGCAACTCTTACCAATATGTTGGAGGTAAATAATGTAAATGGATTTGTAGTCAACCTTCGGGATATAACGGGCAAGAAGGAAGCTGAAATGAACCTCGTAAAGTCTTATGAACTGGTAATGGAACAGAATAAAAGATTATTGAATTTTGCATATATAGTTTCTCATAACCTAAGATCACATTCCAGTAATATGTCTTCCATATTAGAACTGTGTGATGCTGAAGAATCCCAGGAAGAAAGACACTCTTACATGCGATTGCTACATAAGGTCTCTAAAAACCTTGACCAATCTTTACATGATTTGAATGAGGTAGTTTCTATAAGTGCAAATTTAGACATCAAAGTAGAATCAATAAATATTTCTGAATATGTAGATCAGGCTCTGGATATTTTGAGTTTGCAGCTTAGGACTAAAGATGTTAGAGTTATTAAGAAAATACCAGAGAATATGCACGTATTATTCAATGCGGCCTATATGGAGAGTGTATTACTCAATTTTCTCACTAACGCTTTACGCTATAGCCATCCAGAAAGAAGTCCTGTTGTTGAATTAAGTGGTGTTATGGAGAAAGAAAAATGGGTGTTGAAAGTCAAAGATAATGGGATAGGGATAGATCTTGATAAGCATGGTGACAAGGTTTTTGGTCTTTATAAAACTTTTACGGAACGTAAAGATTCCAGAGGAGTTGGGTTGTTTATAACTAAGAATCAAATCTATGCTATGGGTGGAACGATTAAGGTTGAAAGCAAATTGAGAGAAGGAACTACCTTTATAGTAACATTTAAATGAGAAGATCTATTTGTATAATAGACGATGACGAAATCTACCAGAAGATTATCAAAAAATTAATTGCCCGGGCAGATGTTTTTGATGATGCAGTCTTTTATACAAATGCAAAAGAGGTGCTCTATGACCTTATGAACTCTATTATTGAGTTGCCATCGGTAATTTTACTGGATATAAATATGCCTATAATGGATGGTTGGCAGTTTCTGGAGTATCTAGAAAATTCTGGATCAATCTCAAAAGTTGTGTGTGGATTAAAATAGAAAATCGATTTTTGTAAA
>CAXGBX010000351.1:0-2644 GCA_964008195.1 uncultured Flavobacteriaceae bacterium | reverse complement strand
TCGATTCCTGGAGGCACCACCTTTAAAAAGCCGTTTCATATGAAACGGCTTTTTTTATACTCTCTTTTCAGTAATAATTGCAATCACTTAAAATTTATTTTACTAGCAATTTAAAATCTGCAAAATATACTCCTCGATAGATTCGGTTACCGCAAATAAAAAAACCATGTATTCACTTCGCAAAATGAATACATGGCTTTAAAATTAAGACGTTAAATCTGTGTTTTAAAATTATACGTTAAGAACAATTACATTAACAATTGCTCCGATAACCGCAAGTAAAATTAATGCCAATGCAAGAGTAACTCCTATTTTAGCAAATATGTTTAGGCCTTGCAGCGATCCCTTATAATTTTCAACAAAATCGGTAAAAATTTCCATAGGCCTATTTTTAAATTAATATTTAACTCTCTTAAATATAGTTAGTTAGAGTCTAAATTCAAAAAATAGTCGTTGAAGAGACGATATCCTAGGTATATGGTATAAGCATAATTTTTTTAGGGGAAAAATCAGACATTTTTAGGATTAAAAAGCATATTTAATCTAAATTAAGCTTTAATATCATAGTCTAATCATTCGGCCTCTTCGGGATTCTGGCGCTTTTCCACCCCCAAAACTGCTTAATTTATAGGTGAAGCTCAACATCGCATATCTTTGCAACACAAGATTGTTCACATCCTGGATATAATCGTCACCCACAAGTCTTCTTGTGTCCACATTTTGATCCAGTAAATCATAGACCTTTACCTTTAGGGTCGCATTATCTTTCAGGAATTGATATCCAAGACTCATATTCCACAGCAATGAAGTATTATCAAAACCTGGAGCAACATTGCCAAATTGATTGTAGGCAATATCATTTCCGAAAATTACATTTTTAGGCCAGTAGGTTGTTGTTTCCAGTGACAAAGAATGATTTGTATAACTCTGATCCCTACCACTATTAATATCATATTCGATATTAGTATAAGTAAGATTGTAACCAGGGTTTATTTCAAGTAACTCATCAATTGCGTAAGTCAATTGAATTCCCGGACTTAGATTGAATTGATCAGATTTATATTTAACCGCATTGATAAAACCTACGTTGCGGTTATAACCTGTATTCATTCGTAACCTCAAACGTAACTCTCTGGCATCTTTTTTAAAGGTTTTGCTGTAAGAACCACCCAAATTACCACTTATCACACCATCCACATTTGTATAGGTAGTGGTTCTAATGAAATTCTCCACGCTGCTTGTAGCCACCACCTGATTATCGGTGAAATTGGCATACATATATCCAAAAAAACCACTACGAGTGGCGAAGTCAAAATTCCTAAAATTAAAATTGATTCGTTGATTAAAAGTTGGCTCCAATTCCGGATTACCCACGATGATATTCAAAGGATTCGTACGATCTTCCACAGGCTGCAGTTGCCTTACTGAAGGCACATCTGCATTTGTGCTATAACCCAAACTAATGCTTTTCGATCGCTCTATAGAATATCTCACATCTGCATCTATAAAAATGTTGTTATATGTGTTATCAAATGTTACTTCTTCAATGAAATTTTCAGTTTGCAGCGTGGTACTTAAAAGCCCGACTTCAGTATCTATTCGCCATACCTCTCCTTCGTAATTAATTCCTGCATTTGGGGTATGCTTATAGCTCTTTACTTCAAAATCATTACTTAGCAATTCATTGAAATTGGTATAATCCCCATCAACAGCATCAAACACATTTCTGGTATTCCTGCTTTTTGAATTGGAAAAATCATAATTAAGGTCAAGGAATAATTGATCTGCAAGTACACTTCTTTTTGATATGCCCACACCAAAGGAATTGCTATTTTCATCCTGGTCTATAAGCTGGTCCTGGATAAGGTTATCGTCAGGAGCATTAATAAAGCTGGTCTGGGAAAAAAAGATGTTCTCATTTTCCTGATTGCTATGCGAATGATTTATATCTAGCTGAAGATAGGAGCCACGACTCCCAAATCGTTTTATAAAATCCATGTTATTTGAGAAACTGGCACTGTTTAAATCTTCAGTTTCATCAATAATTGAAGTATTCTGCAAATTCATATTTTCGTCCAGAGTCTCCTCATTACGGTTTCTAAAGGAAGTACCAATATTTGCATTAAACCTTGGAGCCATAGACAGCTTTGTTAAAGTATCAAATTCTACCTCATAACGAAGATTGGCCCGGTGGCTGTCATTCACAAGGTTACTGGAACTAAGGGAATTTGTGAAATATCGGGAATCTGGCAGGATATTCTCCCGCTCAATTCTTGTCCTGGTCTCGGTATCATTCCTTCCGTAAAAATAATCGGTACTCAGCTCCATCTCATTATCCCATTCATTTACGAAATTAAAGCCGGCAGTTTCAGATTTTGTGATTCCGCTATTACTTCCAAAACCATTTCCATTTATGCTGAAAGAACCATTACTGTTAAAGCTTATGCTTCTCGCATTCCCTCCCATCATATCAAAAACTTCATCAAAACTAAATCCGGAACTATTGATATTATTAGAACTCGCCAGAACACTTACCCGAAGATCATCTTTAAAATAATTAGCTATCCCACTAAGCTCGTAGCGCTCATCAGTTCCGCCACCGGCAGTAAGCCTGGAAAAGTAGCCTTTATTTTTATCTTCTTTA
>CAXGBX010000350.1:0-2651 GCA_964008195.1 uncultured Flavobacteriaceae bacterium | reverse complement strand
TTTTAAACGAACCTGCTTAATATGAATTTAAGAGGAAGAAATAAAATAAGTCCGGAGTTTAGCATGAGTTCGATGACAGATGTAGTTTTTCTACTACTCATCTTCTTCATGCTAACCTCACCGGTGATCACTCCTGAAGCTTTGGATCTTATCCTTCCAAAAGCGAAGGGTAAAACTACCAATAAGCAAACGCTTTCAGTAAGTATTACTAAAGACCTTCAGGTGTATATAAATAGTGAAAGAATTAGTAACAGTGCTCTAGAATCTACATTGAAGAGTAAATTGGCTGGTGAAGAGAATCCAACAATTATCCTTAGAGCTGAAGAAGGAGTGCCGATTGAAAAAGCGGTAAACGTAATGGATATTGCGAATAGGAATAGTTACAAAATAGTTTTAGCAGTAAAACCTGAATAGAATGTCAATGCTGGAAACAAAACATGAGAAGAAATCACTAACCATTACGGTAGCAATACATGTGGTGCTTATTCTTCTTTTGATCTTTTTCGGTTTGACATATTTGGATCCACCACCAGAAAGTGGAATCGCTATCAATTTTGGTACTTCTGAAGTTGGTTCAGGAAATGAGCAACCTAAGGAACCTGTAAAATCTGCTCCAAAACAAGCTACGGCACAGCCAGTAAAATCTGAGCCAGTAATTGAGAAAGAGGTGGTAACGCAGGATATTGAAGAAGCTCCGGTAATTGAGAAGAAAAAAAAGAAGCCAACTCCGGTTGAAACAAAGCAACCCGAACCGCCAAAAGAAGATCCTAAACCTGTAAAAAAACCAGAGCCAAAACCAGATAAATCAACCAATGATGCCTTGAGCAGTATTCTTAACGGTCCGGAAAGATCGGGTACTGCTACCGGTGGGGAGGGAAATGACAATGTAGCTGGTGATAAAGGAAGTCCAGATGGAGACCCAAATGCCAGTTCTTATTATGGACAGGGATCAGGACTTGATGGAGACGGCAATTATAGACTCGGTGGCAGAAAAGCACTGAATAAGGAAAAATTTGTTCAGGATTGTAACGAATCGGGTATTGTGGTGGTGAAAATAGTAGTTGATCAATCAGGTAGAGTGGTAAGTGCACAACCAGGTATGAAGGGTACAACCAACAGTGCTTCATGTTTAACCGCTCCGGCAAAAAGAGCGGCTTTAGCTACAAGATTTAATAGCGATTCCAACGCGCCTTCTCAGCAGGTTGGAACCATTATCTATAATTTTAAACTTTCCGAATAAGTGAAGACTTATCAAGAAACTGTTGAATGGATGTTTCAACAGTTACCTATGTTTCAAAGGCTAGGTAAACAGGCTTTCAAAAAAGATCTTTCAAATACATTAAATTTAGCAAAGCATCTAGGTAATCCTGAAAATAAATTTAAAAGTGTACATGTAGCGGGTACCAATGGCAAAGGCTCTGTAAGTCATATGCTGGCTTCGATATTACAGTCGGCTGGATATAAAACCGGTCTATATACTTCACCACATTTAAAGGACTTTAGAGAGCGTGTAAGAATCAATGGGCGAATGATTCCTGAGTCTGAAGTTATTCAGTTTATTGATGAGAATCAGAGTTTTCTGGAACAGAACAAACTTAGTTTTTTCGAAATGAGCGTGGGAATGGCCTTCGATTATTTTGCTAAGGAAAGGGTTGATATCGCTATTATCGAAACGGGGATGGGCGGTAGGTTAGATTCAACAAATATTTTAACCCCAGAGCTTTCGGTAATCACAAATATTGGATTGGATCATACCGCATTTCTCGGCGAAAATCTCACGGAAATCGCTGGCGAAAAAGCTGGGATTATTAAGGAGAATGTACCGGTATTGATCGGGGAAAAACATCAGGAAACAAAGAAAGTGTTTATTGAAGCTTCTAAGGAAAAAAATGCTGCTATTTATTTCGCTGAAGATTTCAAATTTGAGAAATATCATACCGATCTTAAGGGCGACTATCAAGTAAAGAATATGCAAACAGTTCTTGCTTGTGTCAAAATTCTAAGGGAAAACAAATGGGTTTTGACTGAAGAAGCAATAACAAAGGCTCTAATCACTGTAAAATTAAGTACAGGGCTTCAGGGAAGGTGGGAGGTACTTCGTGGGAAACCAAAGGTGATTTGCGATACTGCTCATAACGCCGAAGGACTTAAAATAGTTCTAAAGCAATTGCAAAGAGAGAAATTCCTCAATTTACATATGGTACTGGGTGTAGTCAATGATAAAGACCTATCTAAGGTTTTACCGCTTTTTCCAAAGAATGCTTCATATTATTTTGCAAAACCTGATGTACCCAGGGGTTTGAATGCAAAGTTTCTCCAGAAAGAGGCTGTAAAATTTGGTCTAATTGGAAGTGTCTATTGTTCAGTTTCTGAAGCTTTTTTAGTTTCGCAAAAGATTGCACTGGATGAAGATCTTATATTTATTGGTGGGAGTAATTTCACAGTTGCTGAAGTTTTATAGTTTAAAAATCTGATTTTTAGATTCTTAATTGGATGTGGTATAATCTTGCATTTGAAGCTAAAAAAATAATTTGATTTTTATTTAAAAATGTTTTGTGTAATTGAAAATGTAGTCTATATTTGCATCCGCAATCACGCAAGGGCGCGTAGCTCAGTTGGTTCAGAGCACTTGGTTTACACCCAAGGGGTCA
>CAXGBX010000349.1:0-2658 GCA_964008195.1 uncultured Flavobacteriaceae bacterium | reverse complement strand
TCCAGGAGAGGGCAAAAAATATCAAGGTAAACGAGTCTATAGAAATTGTACCGGTTACTGAAAGTTCTGCCCAGGGAATCAAGAGATATAGTCTTGATGATTATATGGAAATGGAGCAGAAACTTGAAAATTCAAAAGCTCCTAAAAAAGAAGAACCAAAAGATGAAACAATAGCTTTTGAAAAGAAAACTATTGCTCCAGATCCAGAAAAAGAAAATACAGGTGACGGGCATGATCCTTTTGATAATCCGATTTCTTCTGAAGTAGTAAGACAGAGAACAGCCGAAAGAAAGGCGAAAATGAAAGAATTCAATTATAAATTCAGAACAGGTTCTGCCCAGATCGATGAGATCGAGAAGCAGCCTGCCTATAAGAGAGCTGGAATCGAGCTTGATAATTCCAAGCCCGGGGAAGGAAAACTATCCCGTACCAGTATAGATCAGGATGAAAACAATGATCTTCACTTTAGAAAAAACAACTCTTTTCTACATGATAATGTAGATTAGTTTTATAATCTAAGTTTAGTTAAAATGTCACATCGAGCGCAGTCGAGATGCTTATGTTAAGCCTTCGACTGCACTCATGCTGACAGAATCATCCAAAATTGTTCTAGTTTTCGAATATTTTATTATTCAAGTTAGACACGAAAAAAGGGACGCAAATTTGCGCCCCTTTTTTTATTTAATAAATCAGATGAGATTATTTCTGGACTTTAGCCTGAACTTCATCGGGATCTTTTCTGTATTTCAACATAGAAATTCCAGCGACAAAAAACGCGAAGCCAAGGATCGTAAAAGCCCACGGACTAAGCATTAGTGCAATACTGCCAAAAATTCTCAACATGCCCTAGTATTTGATAATTTGCAACTATTTTATTAAATCAAATAATATACATTTAAGGTAAAATTTTAGTATTTTCAATGCGCATAATTTTTTAAAATTTATGTTATGTGGAAACCTTCAAAATTAACCTTGCTAATTTTAATGATATCGATGGCAGTTATGGGCGGTCTAACATTTAGCTGGATAGACTGGAAGGTCTTTGATACTGGAGAGGGCAAGGATATTTATCAGGAAATACAATTACCGTTAATCTTTTTAGCTTTAGGTTTCTATTTTATGGTTCCTTATGTGAAACTTTTAAAGAAAGAAAAGAATTAATTGAGATTTATAACAAGAAAAAAGGCAGCCAATTGGCTGCCTTTTTTAAATTTGAAAAATAGGATGAAATTAATTCTGGGCTTTCGCCTGGACTTCATCGGTATCTTTTCTATATTTCAACATTGAAATTCCAGCGACAAAAAATACGAAGCCAAGGATCGTAAGAGCCCATGGGCTAAGCATTAATGCCACACTGCCAAAAATTCCTAATACGCCCATCACAAGTGCAATTGCACCTCCAATAAGCATGATCATTGCTAAGATTTTAATCATATCTAGTGTTATTGGTTATAATTTAAATGTACTTAAACAATTGAAAATAGCTCAAATATTAACAAATTTTACAATTGAGAATGTAGTCTTAAGATTTCTTTTTCTGTTTCCTTTTCGTCTACCCAGCCTATTATTTCGGTGTCATCTGCGGGATCGTAATTAGAAAACCAGCTTTCGAGAATTTCTTTAGCCGGTTCATATTTTTTAACGAAATCTTCAAAAGTTTCTGCACTTATGGTTCTCAAATTTCTTTCTGCTGGAATTGCAATCACTTTGTAATCTTCTTCGCCTGCGTCAATTAATTTCAGCATACCTATCGGGATAATTTCAATAATCTTACCTGAAGCAATAGAAGAGCTAAGCACCATTACATCTAGTGCATCACCGTCCCCTCCGTTTTCGGGATTGGAAAAGGTGGATGGGATAAAACCGTAGTTGGCAGGGTAGGCAAGAAAATCTATATTCCTCTCTTTCCCATTCCGTAGGGAAGGTTTAAATATCCTGTTAATCTTATCATATTCTATCTTAGAATTTGTTCCTGCCGGAATTTCAATAACTGCCTGAAAAAATCCGTTTTTAGATCTGAGATCAGTGTTCAGGTAATCCAGCGATGATTTGCAACTGCAGAACATTAATATTAAAAAACAAGGCAGTAGGAACCTCATTTCAATTCCAGTAAATCATAAAATATTTGATCTTGGCATCGTCCGGAATTTGTGAAGCCATGATCTTACTATTTGTATCGTACCTTAAGTTGGTAGGCAATTGATTCTTATCTATAGTAACATAAGCGTTGATCTCATCTAAGAATACGACTGCAGAATTTATAGTGTTCTCAATTCTGGAAATTGTATAATTCTCTACAATCTCCTTGAAAGTACTCTGTATGTTCATACCATGTTTTGTCTCATACCGAGGATCAAGTATTCTAATATATCCAATAGTACTGGTAGAATCAAACTCCTGTAATGGTTCAAGACTCATAAGTGCCTGGCCATCTTCACTGAAGATTTTTATTTCGTCTGTAGAACGAAATTCCTGAGGTCCGCTTGTTTGCCTTACGATACTGTCTCCCTGAAAAATTGAATCTAATTGATTAATCTTAATTTCTTTTTTTAAAGGTCCCACCTGTGTGGGAGTGATAAGAAAAGGGTTCTTTTCATCACTGGTACATGATAATAGACTGCCACATAGGCCAATAATTAATAAAGCTTTTTTATGCAT
>CAXGBX010000348.1:0-2663 GCA_964008195.1 uncultured Flavobacteriaceae bacterium | reverse complement strand
AAACGGGTTTTTTATAGGGGTGGAAGGATTGCAAATCCAACAGAATTATATTGAAGTACAGCAAATCATTTCCTCTGATGGTAAGACTAGAAAAATTAAGAAATACGGGCCTATTTTTAAGGGAGTAGAAACAAAAAATCCTATTTATTATTTTGGAGGTGGTGAATGGAGAAAACTTAAAATGCCTGTGCCGGCTATAAATCTTGAACTAACAAATTAACTATGAAAATTATTTGTATAGGCCGAAATTATACTGATCATATTTCAGAATTAAAGAATGAAAAACCAGATGATCCGGTAATCTTTCAAAAACCGGATACTTCTATTTTGCTCAAAAAACAGCCTTTTTTTATTCCAGATTTCTCTAATGATGTGCATTATGAAGTAGAAGTACTGGTAAAAATCAAGAAAATAGGTAAACATATTCAGGAGAAATTCGCTCATAAATATTATGATGAGATTGGTCTTGGAATAGATTTTACCGCAAGGGACCTTCAGAATAAATTAAAAGAAAAGGGTTTGCCCTGGGAAAAGGCAAAAGCCTTTGATGGGGCAGCTGTAATTGGGAATAAATGGTTGGATAAGAGTGAACTGGACGATTTGAATGCGCTAAATTTCAGTTTAAAGAAAAATGAAGAGCTCATGCAACAGGGAAATACCTCGCATATGCTTTGGAAAATTGATGAATTAATTGCTTATATTTCGAAGTATTTCACCCTGAAAATAGGGGATATCATTTTTACAGGTACTCCTGCCGGTGTAGGTAAAGTTTCTCCTGAAGATAAACTTGAAGGATACCTGGAAAGCCAAAAAATGTTTTCGATTAAAGTAAAATAACCAATTGAATGGCCAATTATAATCTTGATGAAGTAAAAGAAATGTCTGGTGGCGACGAGGAGTTTATGCTCGTGGTAGTGCAAACTTTCCTGGAAGAAATTCCGCCAGATGTGGTAGCGATGAGTGAAGCTATAGATAATGATAATCCTTCGCTTGCTTACCAGTATGCTCATAAAATGAAACCAAATCTTCAACTTTTCGGATTAAACCTTATGGATCAAATAAAGATCATTGAAGACTGGTCTAAACATGGAAAACGCAAAGATGAGGTTCCGGGAGCCGCAGAGACGATCTCCAAAAAAGTAAATGTAGCTGCAAGCGCGCTTAAACGTGATTTCGAATTAGAATGAAAGCTGAGATAATCACAATCGGAGATGAAATTCTCATCGGTCAGATTGTTGATACTAATTCAGCATATATCTCCAAAGAGCTCAATAAGATAGGCGTAAGCGTTCATCAAATTACTTCCATAGAAGATGAGCGTGAACATATACTTCAAACTCTTAAGGAAGCTTCAGAAAGAGCAGATATTATCATTATAACCGGTGGTCTTGGACCAACCAAAGATGATATTACCAAAAAATGCCTTTGTGAATTTTTTGATGATAAACTGGAGCCTAATGAAGAAGTACTAAAACATATTGAGTACCTCTTCGATAAATATATAGATACACCTATTTCAAAACTCAATCGGGACCAGGCATTGTTGCCTTCCAAAGCAATTGCACTACACAACGAATACGGCACAGCTGCAGGGATGTGGTTTAAAGAAAAAGCTAAAGTTTTTATTTCCATGCCGGGAGTACCTTATGAAATGAAAGGTCTTATGGAAAGGGAGATAATTCCAAGGCTTATCAAAGACTTTTCCAGACCTATTATTCTGCATAAAACAATTATTACCCTGGGACTTGGTGAAAGCGCGATTGCCGAAAAAATTGAATCCTGGGAAGATAACCTGCCTAAAGAGATTAAACTGGCCTACCTTCCAAATCTGGGGAGAGTGCGATTACGACTTTCGGCTAGAGGGGACAATGAAGAATACCTTAAAAATCTAATTGAGCAGCAGATAGCTGTTTTGCATGAATTTATTGGAGATATCATTTATGGGTATGAAGATGAAGATCCTCTAGAGGTAGTTATCGGTAATATGCTGGCAGAGGAAGGCTGGACACTTTCTACTGCGGAAAGTTGTACTGGTGGGCGCCTGGCTTCAAAATTTACAAAAGCTCCGGGTTCTTCCGTCTCATTCAAAGGGAGTATGGTTTGCTATTCCACGGAAGCTAAAATGAATTTATTGAATGTTTCCGCAGAAATCATAGAGAAATATTCGGTGGTAAGCGCCGAAGTTGCTGAAGCAATGGCTAAAGGCGCCCGGGAAAAATTTAAAACCGAATTTGCCATTTCCACTACTGGCAATGCCGGGCCTTCCAAAGGGGATAGTAATGCTGAGATAGGAACTGTTTTTATTGGTATCGCGAGTCCGTTGGGGGTGACTTCACATCAGTTCAACTTCGGAAATCACAGGGAAAAAGTGATTGGTAAATCTGTTAATAAAGCTTTGGAGTTGCTTCAAGAAAATATACTGAAAGCAAAACCTGAGAATTGATTTCCAGGTGATTGTTGAGAAAATTTCTTTTTTTCAGACAGTTTCTCCTTGATTTGTATGGATTAAAACAATTATTTTTGCAACCAGAACTGCAATGAGACAGGTGCATAACGAAGACTTAAGTCAATTATTTTCAGCCTGAAATATTTTTTTTGAATTTGTTGCCTGTTAGGTAAAAAAATCGTTAATTTGCAGCCTGTTTTGAAATAACGAGAAAAGT
>CAXGBX010000347.1:0-2665 GCA_964008195.1 uncultured Flavobacteriaceae bacterium | reverse complement strand
ATTAAAATTTTATTCTACATTTGTAGAGTAATAAAATTTACTATGGAACTTTCGAATGCTGAAGAACAATTGATGCAGATTCTCTGGAAAAAGGAAAATGCTTTTATGAAAGATCTCGTAGAAGCTTATCCAGAACCTAAACCGGCCCTTACCACCGTCGCTACTTTACTGAAACGGATGCAGGATAAAGGTTTTGTTGAATATGATCAGGAAGGAAGATCCCGTAAATATTTTCCGAAAGTGAGCAAAAAAAGCTATTTCTCGAAACAGATGAACGGGATGATCAAAAGCTTCTTTAATGATTCAGCTTCTCAATTTGCTTCATTTTTTACAGAAGAAACCAATTTATCTGAAAAAGAGCTCAAAGATTTACGAAAGCTCATAGACGAAAAATTAAAGGATAAATAATATGTTAGCGTATATTATAAAATCAGGTTTATGTCTTTTGGTACTTTTCAGCTTTTATAAGTTATTTCTGGAAAGCGAAAATTTTCATAAGATCAAGAGGATATATTTAATCCTTACACTCGTTGTTTCCTTAATACTTCCTTTAATCACATTCAGCTATACAGTAGAAATACCTGTGGAGCAAGTAGACGGGACGATAGTCTGGACGGCTTCAGAAACAAATACTTCAGCTCCAGAAACTTCCTGGTGGCAGAGGCAACTTCCCAACATTTTATTGGTCATATATAGTATTGGCTTTTTAGTATTCAGTATCAGGTTTATCAAAAACTTAAGAGCGTTGGTAACCGAGGCTAATAGGAATGATCAACTTAAAGATCTTCCTTATATCTATGTGCTCCTGCACAAAAAATTAGCTCCATATTCCTTTTTCCAATATATATTTTTGAATAAAAAGGATTTTCAAAATGAGAAAATAGCCAGTGCGGTGATCGAGCATGAAAAAGCCCATGTAGATCAAAAGCATTCATTTGATCTGCTTTTTATAAGATTGGTACAAATTATATTCTGGTTCAATCCGGTGTTTATTTTTATGCAGAGATCGATTAGGCTGAACCATGAATTTCTGGCAGATGCTAGGGCACTACAGAAAGCTTACAGTCCATTAGAATATTCAAACATTTTATTTCAATACAGTTCCGGGCATCATCACAATTCATTATCAAGCCCAATAAATCATTCATTAATCAAAAAACGAATTATTATGATTACAAGAAGTTTCTCGCTTAAGCGATTGGTATTCAAATCCATCATTTTCCTGCCGGTTTTGGGAGGTTGCGTATATCTCTTCAACGAAGATATTGTTGCGAAGCCTATTCCGGCGAATTCTGATAGCATAAACATTTCAGAAGTTATTCAGGAGCAGGATCGCAAGATCAGAATTACGGTTGAAGATGAGAAAATTCTTCTTAATGGAAGATCTGTCGTTCTAAATGATTTTTCTGAAGCGATTGATAAGCTTACGGCAAACTGGCCTAATGAGGAAAAGCAGAAGCCATGGTTTGAAATTGATTTTGAGAAATCTACGACTCCGTTTATTCAGAAATTAAATAAGGAATACCGAAAGTCCAGATTATCTCAAATTTCAGATACCGAATTTTTAGCACCGGGAACCATAGCTCTGGGAGTAACTCCGCCACCGCCACCACCTCCGCCAGTACAAAGAAAAAGTGACAATGTTCCGCCACCGCCTCCTCCAGCTTCGAAACATACAAAGCAAAGTAAGCAAAAGGAAAGTCTATTTAGTATTCAGGTGAATGGGGATCAACTTAAGGTTAACGGGAATTCTATAAAGCTGACCGAATTCGGCGAAATTTTAGATGGGCTTACAGCGGCAAAATCTGAAGAAGAATTAAAGAACGCGAATTTTCATATGCAAATCATAGATCCAGTTGAAGGGTTTATGAAAGAAATAAACAGAGAATTCAAAAAATCCAGGCTCTCACAAATTACTGGGCACGATATGCTCCCACCACCACCACCACCACCTGCGCCTCCTAAAAGAGAAAACGTGGCGCATTTAGATAAAGATCATCGGGAAAGAGCTGAAAAATGGAAGCAAATGAAAAATGCTGAGCGAAAAGTGATCTTAGAAGAGCGTAAAGAAATTATGGAGATGAAAAGGGATTTACATGAAAATAAACAACTGACCAAGGAGGATCGTGCTAATCTTCAAAAAGATGTTAGGAGGAAGCAGATTGAAATTGAGCGGAAAATGAAAGAGATTGAAAGAAAGCGTAGGCAGGTGAAAAGAGAGCATATAGCTTTAGAGAGAACTCACAGAAATCCAGATACACCTTTGCCACCATCTTCTCCCCAAGCTCCAGATCCACTCAAGTCTATTAAGGAATTAGAGTCAGAAGGTGGAAGTTTTTATCTTAACGGAAAAAAGATTTCGGCAAAAGAAGCCAGCGACATTGTAAAATCTGGTAAATACTCTAGATTGGAGATTTCACAAACCGGTGATTCTAACGGCAAACTCGAAATAACGAAAAATTAATTGCATTTCATTTCATGAATCCCGAATCTAAAGCTTCGGGATTTTTCTTTTTTACTCAATTTTATAGGAATTTTAAGGAATTTAGCAGCAATAATCTATAAAATGACTTTAGGTTTTATATTTAAAAACATACTTTTGTATTCCAAAATTAAAAGACACTTATGAGCGTTTTAGTCAATAAAGATTCTAAAGTAATCGTGC
>CAXGBX010000346.1:0-2665 GCA_964008195.1 uncultured Flavobacteriaceae bacterium | reverse complement strand
GCTGTAGTTTGTCCTGTTGATCAAGTTTCTTCAAATATTTAGTCCTACCATTTATATCATTCATTATCACATCTAAAGGCACACCACCAAGCAAAACACCTATATATTGCCACCGGCTTGTTATGTTTGCATTTGCGGTATAAAGGCGTCTTTCCGTTTGACTCAATCTTTTTTCGGGATAAGGAATACCGTATTTTTCCCGATCAAAATATTTAATTTTTGGAAGATCTGAATCCAGATATCCGCTTAGTTTAAGATCGGTAATATTGATCTCGTCCAGTTCATTCCTGGCCGGATATAATCTTATTTCGATAGTTCCAGAGTCGAATTCATCCTGAGAAATCGAAATCTCCCGTTTTTCAAACTGAACAGAAGAAAACAGCAATTGATCCCCTAGCCTGGCATATATTTGGAAATTTCCCGTGGTATCACTGGTAGTCCCCTTTTCCAGATCGAGGTTTACAATATGAATATTTGAGGGTGAAATAGAATCAGAAAGAATCTTACCTTCAAGAAGTCGGACTTCCTGAGAAGATACATCAAAAACTACCATTAGCAGCATGATAAAAAGTGGCCATGGCCAGACTAGATTTTTTCGGATCAAGACGAATTGGTTAGTATTCGTATTACTCATTAACGCCAGAATTTCTGATTTCGCCTTTCGTACTCCATAAACTTTTGTTAATGGCAGCATTTCTCTAAATTTACAATAAAAACATGATCAACGCGATACTCGCCAGCACCTCAACCCTACACAATCAGGATTATCTGGAATATTTAATTCCACATTTATCTGTTTTATATAAAGATGTTAAGCAAGTTCTGTTTATACCATATGCCAGACCTGGTGGAATTTCCCATAAAGAATATACCGCCAGAGCTGTAGATGCATTTTCAAAAGCCGGTATTAAAGTGAAGGGAATTAATGAATTTAATGATCCCGTAAGTGCTGTAAACGAAGCTGAAGGAATTTTTACCGGTGGTGGAAATACCTTTTTACTCGTTTCTGAATTATACAGGAATAAAGTGATGAATCCTATTAAGGAAGTTGTAAAGGCCGGAACACCTTATTTGGGAACAAGCGCAGGTACAAATATTGGTGGCTTAAGTATGCAAACCACCAATGACATGCCTATTGTTTACCCCCCATCCTTTCAAACCCTTGGATTAGTTCCTTTTAATATTAATCCACATTACCTTGATCCAGACCCAAGTTCAGAACATAAAGGGGAAACCAGAGAGACGAGAATTAAAGAATTTCATGGTTTAAATTCACAGCCGGTGGTTGGTTTAAGGGAAGGTAGCTGGCTGGAATTAAAGGATAATAAAGTTACGTTAAAAGGAAGCTTAGCCGCCAGGGTATTCAAGAAGGATAAATTACCTTTCGAAATAGATACAGACACAAGTTTAACCGATTTGAATTAAGATGGATTACCAGAAAATTTTAGATACGATTCATGATGAAATGAGCTATCGCGATGTAAGTGGAAAAGTAGCTTCATATATCCCGGAATTGGCCAAAGTTGATCGAAAGAAATTCGGGATGCATGTTTATTGCGGGGATCAGCAACATTTTTCATTCGGGGACAGTGATGAGAATTTTTCAATTCAAAGTATTTCAAAAGTATTTACCCTGGCCATGGCAATGCGGCTTATGGGTGAAGATCTCTGGGACCGTCTGGATGTAGAGCCCTCTGGAGATCCATTCAATAGTCTAACCCAGTTGGAATATGAAAGTGGTATTCCTCGAAATCCATTTATAAATGCCGGCGCTCTGGTGATTTCTGATATTCTGGTAGATCAACTTGACGATCCTAAACAGGAATTACTGGATTTTGTTAGAAAGATTACCGGAGATGAAAATATTCATTATGATGATACGGTAGCTGCTTCTGAAAAAGCCACAGGATATAGAAATATTGCGCTAGTGAATTATATCAAAGCCCTGGGGAATATAAAATGTGATGTAGAGCCAATTGTAGACTTCTATTTCTACCAATGCTCTCTGGCAATGTCTTGCAGCCAGCTTTCCAAAGCTTTTATGATCTTTGCAAATAGAGGCAAATTATTAGGAACAGACGAAAAGATCCTGAAACCGAAAACCGTTAAAAGGATTAATGCTTTAATGCAAACCTGCGGATTTTATGATGAGGCAGGGGAATTTAGTTTCCAGGTAGGATTGCCCGGGAAAAGTGGTGTAGGAGGCGGAATAGTCGCTATTCATCCAGATAATTATTCCGTAGCCGTATGGAGTCCGATATTGAATGTAAACGGAAACTCTGAACTGGGAATGAAGGCCCTGGAAAGATTTACTTCCTTAACGGGAGTTTCGGTTTTTTAATTTTAAAGCAACAAAAAAATGCCTCCCGAAATTCGGGAAGCATTCCTCTATTAATTGAACACTGCTAAAATTAAAGTGCTGCGACGTGCTTAGCCAATTGTGACTTTAGGTTAGCAGCTTTATTATCATGAATGATATTTTTCTTAGCTAATTTATCTACCATAGAAATAACAGAAGGTAACATTCCCTCAGCTTCTTTCTTATCGGCATCACGCAACTTCTTGATCGCGTTTCTTGTCGTTTTATGTTGGTAGCGATTTCTTAGACGTTTAGTCTCATTGCTACGAATCCTCTTCAACGCTGACTTATGATTTGCCATTACAA
>CAXGBX010000345.1:0-2665 GCA_964008195.1 uncultured Flavobacteriaceae bacterium | reverse complement strand
AAAAAATTTCCAGGATCCTTATTATGAAAATCTTCAGGAAAAGTTTGAAAAATTGGAGAATTGTTACTACTACGGTGAGCAGCCTGATATATCTTATTATTTGAAACAGGCAGATATAGGGATTCTAGCTTCAAATTCTGAAGGTTTACCTTTAGTGCTTTTAGAATATGGAAACGCAGCTTTACCCGTGGTATGCACAAATGTGGGACAGTGCGCCGAGGTATTGGGTGAAAATGCCATTCTGGTGAAACCGGAAAATGCAGATTCTCTTTTGAAGGCGGTAACTATGTATATAGAAGATCCTGTTTTAAGAAAAAGCAACGGATCAAATTTAAAGCGTAGAATTGAAAAGCATTATCATGAAAAGGAAGTAATTCCAAAGTATTTAGAATTTTGCAAAACACTTTAAACAGGACTAATTGGATTAATAATCAATTCTATATCAAAATGCTGTTATTGCATTTGGGATATGGCCTGGCTATTTATCTGGTCCCGGCGCTATCTCAGATAATTTTATTGGGTGTTCTCGCTTCCTTCTTATTTGTAATAATTGACAGGCAGAATAAAGGGAATGAAGCACTTATGGCTGCTGCGTATATCGCAGGTGGGGAAGTGTTTTTTAGACAGACTAATGCGGTTATTTTTTATGAAACCGGAAAATATGCGGTAATACTATTTCTTCTTATAGGAATGTTCTTCAAAGGAACAAGCTCAAAAACAGTTCCTTTCTGGATCTATCTATTGATACTTTTCCCCGGAGTGGTGGTGGCCTCATATACCATGAGTTATGAAGCTGAATTTAGAAAAGCGATTGCATTTAATATTGCCGGTCCCGTATGTTTGGGTATTTCGGCTTTATATTGTTATTATAAAAAGATAAAAAGAGAAGATTTTCAGCGGGTGCTTATCATGTTGTTGATGCCATTAGTTGCCCAAATCACTTACTTGTATTTGTATACTCCAAGTATGGATGAAGTAAGTATAAGTTTATCTGGAAACTATGCGGCCACTGCCGGATATGGACCAAATCAAATTTCAACGGTTCTGGGAATTGGCTGTTTTCTATTGTGTACCAGGCTGTTTACTATAAGGCATAAGCTAATAAATCTTGTAGATGTTTCTCTACTCGTTTTGATGGGATACAGGGCAATTATTACTTTCTCCAGGGGTGGGGTCTTTACAGCCCTGATTTGCGTGATAGCTTTTCTATTCTTCTTTTACTACAAACAGGAAACAAAAAGTGTGCAGGGTACCAATACCAGGATCATATTTATGGTCGTGATTTTTATAGGGGTCTGGATGTTTACTTCCCTGGAAACATCAGGATTAATAGGTAATAGGTATACTAACAGAGATGCTGCCGGTCAATTGAAAGAAGATATTAGTACAGGACGTGCCGAATTGATAGAAACCGAATTAACTGCGTTTTATCATCATCCCATTATAGGTATTGGAGTAGGGAAAGGTTATGAATATCGCCAGGAAAATCTGGGAATTAATATAGCCACTCACAACGAGGTGAGCCGGCTTTTATCTGAACATGGTTTACTAGGCCTTTTTGCATTACTAATACTTATCTTTGTGCCTATAACCTTTTGGTTCAAATTTCAAAATAATATTTATTTCCTGGCATTCGTCGCATTTTGGTTTATGACCATTAATCATTCTGCCATGCGTATCGCTTTGCCGGCATTTGTATATGGACTTGCATTATTATATATCGTAGATGAAAAAAAGAATCCTGTACATAGGGAACGACTTGCAAGTCAATAGTTTTACGGTAACTTATATCTCCTTTTTTAGCAAAATGTTAAGGAAAGAGGGCTATAAGGTAAAAACTGCATCTACACGAAATAATAAAGCGCTGAGATTGGCTGAGATGCTGGCCCTTATAGCAAAATACAAAGATTCTACGGACATTGTATTGATTGATACTTATGGTGCATTAAACTTTTATTATGCATATTTAGTTGGGAAAACCTGTAGGTTATTTGATCTTGAATATATACCTATTCTTCATGGGGGAAATCTACCAGATAGGCTTGAGAACTCACAGAAACTCAGTCAAAGCTTATTTGGAAATGCTAGGGTGAATATTGCCCCATCCAGATTTTTGAACGATATTTTCAAATCCTATGGTTTTCAAAATACGCAAATAATTCCCAATGCGATCAGAACCGATAAATATCCCTTTATTAAAAGAAAAGAATTCAGACCTAAACTTTTATGGGTAAGGCGTTTTCAAAAGCGTTACAATCCCATGATGGCATTGCAGGTGTTATTGAAATTGAAACAGAAGTACCCCAAAGCCAGTCTTTGTATGGTTGGTCCCGAGAAAGATGGGACTATGGCTGCATGTAAAAAACTTGCAGAAAAGCACGATCTCGATGTTCGGTTCACCGGAAAACTTAAAAAGAAACATTGGGCGCAGCTTTCTACCAACTACGATTTTTTTATTAATACCACTTCCATAGATAATACCCCTATTAGTGTTATTGAGGCTATGAGCCTTGGTTTAGCTATTGTTAGTACAGACGTTGGAGGTATGCCCATGTTGATAGATAATAATCGCGATGGAATTTTAGTTTCTGAGGAAGATGTAGACTCTATGGTAAATGAGATTGCTGAAATTATTGAAAATCCAGAGAAGGGTAAATTGCTCTGC
>CAXGBX010000344.1:0-2697 GCA_964008195.1 uncultured Flavobacteriaceae bacterium | reverse complement strand
ACGCGCTTGCATAATTCCTCTCATATTTGGTATGCGAAGATCACTTTCTTCTACAAGACCTTTCTGTCCACCAATTACTAATGGAAGGGAGGCGGTTAAAGTTTCCTTACCACCATCAATTTCACGAATCGCTTTGGCTTTCTCTCCATCAATTTCAAGACTTATACAGTTATTCACGAAATTAGCTTGTATCAATTGAGCTAGCATTCCAGGAACCATTCCGCCATTATAGTCGATAGATTCCCTACCTGCAATTACCAGATTATAACCACCATCCTGAACAACTTTCGCTAATTCTTTGGCTACCTGATATCCGTCTGTAGCCGGTGTATTTACTCTGATGGCGCTATCTGCACCAATTGCAAGGGCTTTTCTAAGGGTAGGCTCGGTTTCAGCTCCTCCAACATTTACAACATCTACACTTGCGCCCTGCTTCTCTTTGAACCACATCGCTCTGGTAAGACCAAATTCATCATTGGGATTAATTACAAATTGAACACCATTGGTGTCAAATTTAGTGTCTCCTTCAGTGAAATTGATTTTCGATGTAGTGTCAGGCACGTGACTAATACATACTAAGATTTTCATATATAAGGTTCTTTTTTTTAATAAATCGTTTTCGATGACGAAGGTAAGTATTTTAAATCAAAAAAAGCTATGCATGCATAATAAATTTAATCTAAAATAATGTTCTATTATTGAAGATTATTTGGTTTTTGTAAAGATTTAGTGGCGATTCCTCATAAAAAAATCTAAAAAGTAATGATATGTTATTTTGCTTTGGAAGGTACTTATAATATTGACTTCTGAAGAAAATTTTAATCCGTAAATATGGTATTTACCTTTATGAATTACTATTTTTGCTCTGCAGTAATAAAAAATAAGATATTACATAATGAGGACAATTCAATTTAGAGAAGCCGTTGCAGAGGCGATGAGCGAGGAAATGCGTCTGGACGACAGCATCTATTTAATGGGAGAGGAAGTTGCCGAATATAACGGAGCTTACAAGGCTTCTAAAGGAATGCTAGATGAATTTGGTCCTGAGAGAGTTATAGATACTCCTATTTCAGAACTTGGATTTTCTGGTATCGGGGTTGGATCCGCTATGAATGGGAACAGGCCAATTATAGAGTTTATGACCTTTAACTTTTCTCTTGTTGGAATTGATCAGATTATTAATAACGCTGCTAAAATGAGACAAATGAGCGGTGGGCAATTTAATATTCCTATCGTTTTTCGTGGGCCTACAGGTTCCGCAGGACAACTGGGAGCAACACATTCACAGGCATTGGAAAGCTGGTTCGCCAATACACCCGGTCTTAAAGTGATCGTTCCGTCAAATCCTTATGATGCAAAGGGACTTTTAAAGGCTGCCATACGTGATGACGATCCTGTGATTTTCATGGAGAGTGAGCAAATGTACGGGGATAAAGGTGAGGTGCCGGAAGATGAATACCTAATTGAAATTGGTAAAGCTGACATTAAAAGAGAAGGTAGTGATGTAACGATCGTTTCTTTTGGTAAGATTATAAAAGAAGCTTATAAAGCTGCCGAAAAACTGGCAGAAGAAGATATTTCCTGTGAGATCATAGATCTTAGAACGGTTCGTCCTATGGATCATGATGCCATTTTGGAATCAGTAAAGAAAACAAATAGATTGGTGATCCTCGAAGAAGCATGGCCGTTTGGGAATGTTGCTACAGAAATTGTTTATCAGGTACAATCTAAAGCATTCGATTATCTGGATGCACCAATTATAAAGCTTAATACGGCAGATACACCGGCACCATATTCACCGGGACTTCTTAAAGAATGGCTTCCAAATAGTGAAGATGTTGTTAAAGCTGTGAAAAAGGTAATGTATAAGTAACCTGAATCAACTTATCTTTGAAGCTTCATCTTAACGGTGAAGTTTTTTTTTATCCTATGCTGAACAAATATACCTACTTATTTTTCCTGTTTTTTATCAGTCTTAATTTCGTTCATGCCCAAACCAAAGTTGGCGGGGTAGTGAATGATAATTCAGGTAAAACGGTGCCATTTGCGAATGTGGTTTTCGCAAATTCTTCCAGTGGTTCTACCACGAATGAAGATGGTGAATTTTACTTACAGGACGATGGTAATTTTGATACCATTGTAATTTCTTTTATTGGATATAAGACTTTAAAAGTTCCATTGAAATCTTCCGTTAATCTGGATATGAAAATCACTCTGGAAGAAGAAGCTGCCAGCCTGGATGAAGTGGTGATCTATCGTGGGAAAACTTCCAAGAAAAATAATCCGGCGATAGATATACTGAAAAAAGTCTGGGCCAATAGACGTTCTAATGGTGTAAATGCTTTTGATCAGTATTCTTATAAGGAATATGAAAAACTGGAATTCGATATTAATAAAATTGACAGCACCTTAATTGAAAGTAGGATCTTCAATGGTATGGAATTCATATTTGATTATGCTGACACCAATCGCGTAACTGGAAAGACTTATCTACCCATGTTCATTAATGAGTCTATTAATAAGGTGTATGGTGATAACATTTTAGACGAAGAAAAAGAAGTATTACTAGGAAATAAAAATTCGGGATTTAATCAAAATAGAAATCTGATAGATTTTGTAAAGGATATTTATGATGACTATGATATTTATAAAAACTACATCAAATTCTTTGATAAGAGTTTTGTAAGCCCTGTTTCA
>CAXGBX010000343.1:0-2699 GCA_964008195.1 uncultured Flavobacteriaceae bacterium | reverse complement strand
CTAAAATTTTGGTTACTTTTTTCATCAATGGAAAAAAGTAACAAAGAGAATTATTTAGGACGCTATTAGTTTTTAATTAGTATTTTTAAAATAAAATAACAGCTTATGAAATGGCGTGGCAGAAGACAAAGTGGGAATGTAGAAGATCGTAGAGGATCTTCCGGAAAAGGTAAATTAATTGCGGGTGGTGGTATTATCGGGGTTATTTTCGTCATAGCGCAATTTATTCTTAGTGACGGAGACATTTCAGTTTTACAACAACTTGAAGGATCCGGTAATTCTCAAACAGAATCCAGAGAGCTTACTGCGGAGGAGAAAGAAATGGGAGAATTCACCGCAACTGTTCTCGCTGATACTGAAGACGTGTGGAATGAAATCTTCGCTGAAAATAATATGGATTATAAGGAACCTGGACTCGTTTTATTCAGCGATGCGGTTCAAACTGCTTGTGGCGGTGCATCTTCAGCTAGCGGACCATTTTACTGCCCGGCGGACCAAAAGATATATATGGATCTTCGGTTTTTTGATGAGCTAAGAAAACGATTTGGCGCAAAAGGTGGAGATTATGCTGTAGCTTACGTAATGGCACATGAGGTGGGCCATCATGTTCAGAATTTACTGGGTACAGCTACTAAAGTTAGAAGACTACAACAACAAACAAATCAAACTGAAGCCAATGAACTCTCTGTAGCACTGGAACTCCAGGCCGACTTCTATGCAGGTGTCTGGACCAAAGAAAATGAACAATATTTAAGCGAAGGGGATATAGAAGAAGCGCTAAGTGCTGCAAATGCAGTTGGCGATGATGCAATTCAACGTAGAACAAGTGGCAGCGTAAATCCTGATTCTTTTACACATGGCACCTCACAGCAGCGTAAAGAATGGTTTATGAGAGGCTATAGAACCGGCGATATTAGCCAGGAAGATACATTTAGTGCTGTATTGAATTAAGTAAACTTTCGGGAAATATTATCCTTTCCGGAAAGAAATCAAATTCTCTATAATCACTGCGCTTATGATAAGCGTACCGCCAATGAGTGTTTTAAGTGAAGGGATTTCATCTAAAAAGAATGCTCCAAGAGCAATTCCGTATACTGGCTGAATACTACTCATAATACTCGCTACAGTCACACTAAAATTTCTGAAACTTTTCAAAAATAGCGTATGTCCAACACATGTAGTAAGAACTGCCAGTATGAGTAAAGGTTTCCATTGCGACAGCACCAATTCAGTTTCAGTATAAAATATAGAAGGTGAGAGCAAAACCAATATGACCAAAATTTGATAAAACATCAATGCTGAACTATTGTAGCGCCTCACTTCACTTTTCATCAATAAATTCCGGAAGGCGTAGAATATCGCAGATGCAATTCCGAAAATGACAGCTATGAAATAATCATTATCCAGATTAAATTCCGGACTTAAGAAGTAAATCCCGGCAAGTACTAAAAACCCTAAAGAAATATGCACTTTATTGAATCTGGTTTTGAAAAACATAGGTTCAAGAAAGGCGGTGATAACGGGATAAGTAAATAGTGATAAGAGCGCAATCGCCACGCTGGAATATCGTAATGAAAAGAAATAGGTTACCCAATGACTTCCCATTAGTAATCCGGCAAGAATCATTTTTAAAAGATCTTTCTTATTATCAATTTTAAGATTGATCTTTCGCCATCTACAATAGAGATAAAATATAGCAACTGCGATTAGACATCTGAAAAATATGGTGACTACCGGGTGCAAAGTGATATACCTGCCAAGAACACCAGAAGTGCTGATTAAAAGTATAGCAAGATTGAGCTGAAGAATATTGGTTAGGTACTGACGTCTTTCTAACAATGGCTAAATTTTATCTTGAGGACTGCTTGCTCTTTTCCATAATGATTTCTTTTACCGGCCTGTTTTCAATATTACTTTCTAACCAGGAAATAATATCCAAATATAAGAATGCCCTACGCTCGTATGGATGATCTTCGAATTTTTTTAGTATAGCATGCAATTTTTTGAATTCAGCTTTAATCTCCAAAGGTGACACATCAGGTAGATTTCTGATGAATTTTATCATTTCTTTCTGAACTCCATGCATATCATCCATCTTGATCAAAAATTTATAGGTAGACTTTACCAGTCTGTCCAGATGATAATCAAGTCCCGCTTCATAATGAGCTACCAGGTTCAGTATCCTGGCAAAGCACATAAGATCCTGACGCATTTCGAGGGATTTGTTATTGATAATTTTCTTGAGAAATTCAATACATTTTTTATTATTTCCATCCCCAAAATATAAACAGGCAATCTTATAATAAAATACCATAATATGATGCTCATCCAGCCTGCTCTTAAATTTGCTGATTTTATCTGTGATTTTATCTATAAGCTCATCGGCGTTTCCAAATTCTCCTTTCATAAACCGAAGGTTCAGTTTATTGGAATAGACGTACAGAAAAGAAAGTGCAGAAATATTATCATTATGGGGAATCTTAGGATTTCTTAAAGATTCTTCCAACTGCTTTAAAGTAGCTTCAAAGAGCTCTGTATGATTTAGATAAAACAAAGATTCCAGTAGGTAATGACTCCCCTTTAGATAAGACACAGGATGTATGGGGATTAAGTGTTTGTATTCAATAAATAGATCTTTCCATTTCATCGAATATCGGTAGCAGCCAAGAAAATCCTGTATCAAAAAACTATACCATAAG
>CAXGBX010000342.1:0-2714 GCA_964008195.1 uncultured Flavobacteriaceae bacterium | reverse complement strand
TCTTCAGCAGTGCTTTTTTCACCGAAGTAAATTCCGCCGGTAAGTTCCCTGAAGATCACCATATCTGCCCCTTCGATATTTTCACGTTTTAATGGTGATTTATGGAGAAGACTTTTATAAGCCCTAACCGGCCTAATATTGGCAAAAAGACCCAGTTCTTTCCTTAGCTTTAAAAGTCCTTGTTCCGGTCTTACTTTTGCCGAAGGATCATTATCGTATTTTGGATGGCCAATTGCCCCAAATAGCACAGCGTCAGACCTTTTACATAGTTCCAGTGTAGCATCTGGCAATGGATCCCCCAATAAATCTATTGCTATTGCCCCAACTGTGGCTCCTTCAAAAGTGAACTCATGATCAAATCTATCTGCAACGGCCTTCAGCACTTTAACTGACTGCTGTGTTATTTCAGGACCAATCCCGTCTCCAGGAAGTACCGCTATATTAAATTTCATCTTCTTTTATATTAATAGGTTTCTTCCGGTATGTTTTTACTGCCGGTTCTTTTCTCTTCAAAATTTTTAATGGCTTCCAGTTTACTTGTCAAAAAATCTATGTCGTCATATCCATTAATAAGACAGGTTTTTTTATAAGGATCTATATCGAAACTTTCAGATTCTGCTGAACTTTGAATACTGATCTTCTGTTCTTCCAGGTCTATAATTATCTTTTCCTTGGGATCTTTTTCTACTGAAGTGAATAATTTATGCAAAAATTCAGGGCTTACCTGTACGGGTAATAAGCCATTATTCAACGCATTTCCCTTAAAAATATCTGCAAAATAGCTGGACACAACAGCTTTAAATCCGTAAGCTTTTATCGCCCAGGCAGCATGTTCACGGCTGGAGCCACATCCAAAATTATTCCCAGCCAGCAGTATAGAACCTGAATATTTATCCTGGTTCAGGACAAAATCTTCATTCGGCTCTCCAGTTTTATCAAAGCGCCAGTCACGAAATAAGTTTTCCCCAAAACCTTCTTTATCGGTAGCCTTTAGAAAACGAGCCGGAATGATCTGGTCTGTATCTACATTTTCAGCGTCCAGCGGGATCACGGTATCTGTAAGTTTTATAAACTTTTCCATTAGTTCAAGTTTTGTGTGTAGTCTGAAATTTTTCCTGAAATTGCTGTAGCAGCGGTGGTCAAGGGACTTGCCAGAATTGTTCTGGAACCTGGCCCCTGTCTTCCTTCAAAATTTCTGTTACTGGTAGATACACAATATTCGCCTTCCGGAATCTTATCATCGTTCATGGCCAGACATGCAGAGCATCCAGGCTGTCTTAAAGTAAAGCCTGCTTCTTCGAAAATTTTATCAAGACCTTCGGCTTTAATTTGCTCGGCAACCTGACGGCTACCCGGAACGATCAAAGCATTCACATTTTCAGCTTTTTTCTTTCCTTTAATATAAGAGGCCGCTACCCTGAAATCTTCAATCCTCGAGTTCGTACAACTTCCTATGAAAATGTAATTGATTGGTTTTTCCAGTAAAGTTTCACCCGGTTTAAAGTTCATATAAGCCAGTGCTTTCGCATCACTCTTATTTCCTTCCGTAGGTATGGCACCAGTAAGTTTGATCCCCATTCCCGGATTAGTTCCGTAGGTGATCATGGGTTCTATATCTTCAGCTTCGAAGGAATATTCTTGGTCAAATTCTGCACCTTCATCGGTCTTTAAAGTTCCCCAATAAGCTTTCATTTTTTCAAACTCAGTACCTTTTGGAGCGAATTCCCGACCTTCCACGTATTCAATTGTAGTCTTATCTGGAGCTATTAGTCCGCCACGCGCACCCATTTCGATGCTCATATTACAAACCGTCATTCGGCCTTCCATAGACATTTCTTCAAAAACATTTCCGGCGTATTCGCAGAAATAACCAGTTCCTGAATTGGTTCCCAGTTTACTGATGATATAAAGGATCACATCTTTCGGAAGAACTCCATTTTTCAGTTTTCCGTTAACATTTACTCGAAGTCTTTTCGGCTTTTCAACCAAAAGACACTGACTTGCAAAAACCTGGGTTACCTGGCTGGTTCCAATTCCGAAGGCGATCGTGCCAAAAGCACCATGCGTGGACGTATGACTGTCTCCGCAAACAATGGTCATTCCCGGCTGGGTGATCCCAAGTTCAGGAGCCATCACGTGTACAATTCCGTTATATGGATGTCCAAGCCCATAAAGAGTAATATTGTTCTCTTCACAGTTCTGGCTTAATTCCTTCAATTGTTTTCGGGATAAAAGGTCCTTCACGGGAAGATGTTGATCCTGCGTTGGTGTATTATGATCGGCCGTAGCAACGATCTGCTCCGGCCGAAATACAGGAATATCCCTTTCCTTTAATTCATTAAAAGCCTGCGGACTGGTCACTTCATGTATCAAATGTTTATCGATATATAAAATGTCCGGTCCGTTAGGTATACTTTCAACCACATGGGAATCCCATATTTTATCAAAAAGTGTCTTCTTCATCTTATGCAATCGCTCTGGAATTTCTTTTATAAAGCTCCATTATGATATGAATATCATTATCTGCAACTTCTTTCTTTTCATCAGCAAAATTTAAAAACTCACTGTATACGATATCTAATTCCAGTTTAGTTAAATTATAACCCATTTTTTTGGCTTTATGTGCTAAAGCTGCTCTTCCGCTTCTTGCAGTTAAAACAATAGCCGATTCGGTAACTCCAACTTCTGCAGGATCAATAATTTCGTAAGTTTCA
>CAXGBX010000341.1:0-2726 GCA_964008195.1 uncultured Flavobacteriaceae bacterium | reverse complement strand
GTTCAAAAGGAATATCCATCACACGAAATATTTTACAAAAGCCGATTTTCCATAGATGAAAATCTTAGAGGATCAATACCTATCAAATCTGCATGTTATCATCGTATCGAAATAAAAGGAAAAAATACTGAGGCTTTGCTAAAACTTCAATCTTCTTCTTTTAAACGGGGAGCAAGGAAAGCTGTTCAGGAAGGGGTGAAGATCGAAAAAGTTTTCTCAAAAAATGATATAAAAGAATTTTATGAATTGTACACCACTTTGAGATTGGAAAAATTCAATCTAATTCCGCAGCCATTTATTTTTTTTGAAAATATTTACGAGCTTTTTCTAAAAGAAAATCGAGGTTTTATTTTAAAAGCATCCTTTGATAATATAGCCATAGGAGTTATAATAGTGCTTGAATTTAATGACGGTTGGTATTATAAATTTGGCGCTTCTCATAAAGATTATCTGGAAAAACGACCGAATAATCTTCTTTTTCAAGAAGTTATTAAATTAGCTTCAGAAGCTGGAAGCAAGTTTATTGATTTAGGTATGAGTGGCTCGGGTGAAAATTATGAAGGTCTTCGAAGATTTAAGAAGGCTATGGGTGGCAAAAAGTACCCTTTAACGCTTGTAAAGCACCCAGCTTTAAATCCTGAAAATAGACAAATGAAAGATAAACAAATTCTTAACAATCTTACCTCACTAATTGTTACTCAAAAGCCATCTTTGAATAAAATAAGCAGTATGAGCGAATTTCTTTATCCCTTTTTCGCGTGAAGATAGCTATAGTTGGAAATAATGATGGTCCTCTTTATTTGCTTAAATCTTTAAGGAAAAATGGTTTAAAGGCAGAACTGGTAGGTCTCCAAAAACCAGTGTCACTAACGCTGGAAAATAAATATCTGGAATTGGTAGATAAGCATAATCTTTATATTGGATTTGAAGAAGCAGGATTATTAGAGTTTTTGGCAAAGTATAATATAGATTTGCTTGTAAATTGTTTCTGTAACTTCAAATTTGTGAAATTGCTTGAAAAGTATGAAGTGTTGAATGTTCATCTTTCAGCGTTACCTGAATATCGGGGTAGACATCCTTTACACTGGGCCTTGATCAATGGAGAAAAAACCATCGGGATTACGATTCATAAAATGACCAGAGATTTTGATGAAGGTCCTATTTACTGGCAGAAAAGGCTTGAAGCAAAATCAACATTTTCAGTAGCTGAAGCGAGGGAAAAATTATTGAAGATATTACAAAAGGAATTAGCTGATTTTGTGGTAGATTATCATCAAAAAAAATTAAATCCTAAGCAAAATTCTGATGCTAATTCTAGTTTGATTAGTAGAAGATCGCCAAAAGATAGTCGGATTTATGAATGGAATAATCGTGATTTAATATATAGAAAGATATGGGCGTTGAGTTCTGAAGATCACCCGGCTTTTATTAAAATAAATGATAGAAAAATAGAAATCCGGCACGCTGAAAAAACTGTGATTTCTTATGGGTTTGCTGAGGGTGAAATTATACAATTTTCAGAAAATACTATTGAAATAGCCTGTGAGAAGAATAAAGGAATTTTATTGAAATTTGATAATCAAAATATCATTTTCCCTCCAGATTTGAAGACATTATGAAAGTAAATTTTCTTGATTTAAAACCACAGTATATCTCCTTAAAACAGGAGATAGATGATGCTATCGCGAATGTCATAAATGAGACTGCCTTTATTAAAAGTAAACCTGTTTCCGACTTTGAAGTTAATTTCGGAAAATATCTTGGTGCTGAGCACGTGGTAAGCTGTGGAAATGGGACAGATGCTTTGGAAATAAGTCTTGCTGCTTTCGAAATTGGAAAAGGTGATGAAGTGTTGGTCCCGGCGATGTCATGGATATCTACTTCTGAAGTAGTAGCCACTGCTGGTGCCACTCCTGTATTTGTGGATATAGATCCTAGAACCTATTGTATTGATATAAGCGAAATTGAAAAAAAGATTACGAAAAGGACCAAAGCAATAATACCAGTTCATCTTTATGGTCATCCAGCAGATATGCTTAAAATCATGCAGATGGCAAAAAAACATGATCTAAAGGTAATTGAAGATTGTGCTCAGGCCCACGGAGCTGAAATCAATGGAAAGAAGGTAGGTACTTTTGGTGATGTGGCTACCTTCAGTTTTTTTCCTACCAAAAATCTTGGAGCTTTTGGGGATGCAGGAGCTATTGTTGCAAAAGATAAACTTCTAAGAGATAAAATTTCAGCTATAGCAAACCATGGACAGGAAGAAAGGCACAAGCATATCTTACACGGGCGGAACAGCCGGATGGATGGTATCCAGGCAGCAATATTGAACGTGAAACTGAAATATTTAGATAATTGGTTGTTGGAAAGGCATTCAATGGCCAAACAATATACTGGTTTATTGCAGGATGTTCCTGAAATAGATTTACCATTCACTGAATCTTCTATGACACATGGATGGCATTTATTTGTTATCAAATTAAAAAGCAGGGATCAGCTAAAAACATTCCTTGAGGGGAAAAGTGTTCAAACTATGATCCATTATCCTAAAGCTTTACCATTTCAGCCCTGTTACTCTTCTATGAATAACCAAGTTAAAGATTTTCCAATTGCCAGGAGAATTCAGGATAGAATATTGTCGTTACCATTTTATCCGGGAATGCCAATGAACGAAATTGAATATGTATGTAATTGCATTAAAAAATTCAAAGATTGAAAAAACT
>CAXGBX010000340.1:0-2740 GCA_964008195.1 uncultured Flavobacteriaceae bacterium | reverse complement strand
TATACGATATGCAGTATTGTACATCGCTTTATAATAACGATCATAAATTTCCATTTGAGCACGTTGATCACCGTGACGGCAACGTGCTACCAGGTCTTTAATATGTATGATGGTTGGTGTCAATTAAAACTTGGTTTCTGTAATAAAGATGGATAAGTTTTTTATATGTTACACTTTTCAAAAACTTTTTTCTGATGAGCGTGGCATAGGAATTGAATATTTGAAATAGAAAATCTGAAATAATTCTGAAAGCCTTCTTTATCAGGGCTTTTAAATAACTTCTCAAAATTAGCGAATATTAATTTTGGTGACAGTTTGACTTAAATATAATTATGGCGAAAACAAAGTTTAGTAATATTGACAGTTTGTCATTGCAGGGAATAGATGAAGATGCAGAATTGATCCCTTTAATGACGCCTGAAGATGAAGAAGAAATAAATAGAGAAAACCTGCCTGAGACTTTACCTATACTGCCTCTAAGAAATACAGTTTTATTTCCAGGGGTGGTAATTCCAATCACTGCCGGTAGAGATGCTTCGATTAAATTAATTAATGAAGCAAATAATGGAAGCAAAACCATAGGTGTGGTCTCTCAGAAAGATGAAGAAGTTGAAAACCCTACTTCAAAAGACATTAATAAGGTTGGAGTAGTAGCTAGGATTCTCAGGGTGTTGAAAATGCCTGATGGAAATACCACGGTGATCATTCAGGGTAAAAAGCGCTTCCAGATTACAGAGGTGGTGACAGAACAGCCCTATATGAATGCGACGATCACCGAAGTTCCTGATAACCGACCAGAAAAAGATAATGCCGAGTTTTCTGCAATTATCGATTCTATAAAAGATCTCGCGCTGCAGATCATAAAGAGCAGCCCGAATATTCCTTCGGAAGCATCATTTGCAATCAAGAATATTGAAAGTAATTCTTTCCTGATCAATTTTGTTTCTTCCAACATGAACTTAAGTGTTGAAGAGAAGCAGAAATTGCTGGAAATGAATGATCTTAAGGAGCGGGCGCTATCCACTTTGAAGCACATGAATACTGAGAACCAGAAACTGGAACTCAAAAATGATATTCAGAGTAAGGTGCAGAGTGACATGAGCCAGCAACAGCGTGAATATTTTCTTCATCAGCAAATGAAGACCATCCAGGAAGAACTTGGTGGCGTTTCCCACGAAGGGGAATTGGTTGAAATGCGCGAAAGAGCGAAGGATAAGCAATGGGGTGAAGATGTTCAAAAACATTTTGAGAAAGAGCTTTCCAAAATGCAGCGAATGAATCCGCAGGTTGCCGAATATTCTATCCAGAGAAATTATCTGGATTTATTCCTCGATCTTCCCTGGAATGAATTTAGTAAAGATAAATTTGATCTTAAAAGGGCTAAGAAAATTCTGGATCGTGATCATTATGGTTTAGATGATGTCAAGAGACGTATCATAGAATATCTCGCTGTTTTGAAGTTGAGAAATGATATGAAATCTCCTATTCTTTGCCTGTACGGACCTCCAGGAGTTGGTAAAACTTCATTAGGTAAATCTGTAGCAGAAGCACTGGGAAGAGAATATGTAAGAATTTCGCTTGGTGGTCTTCGTGATGAAGCAGAAATCAGGGGACATAGAAAGACCTATATAGGTGCAATGCCGGGGAGGATTATCCAAAGTTTGAAGAAGGCAGGAACCAGTAATCCGGTTTTCGTACTGGATGAAATAGATAAATTAGCGATAGGAAATTCAGGAGATCCGTCTTCAGCTTTACTTGAAGTCTTAGATCCTGAGCAAAATTCTGAATTCCATGACAACTTCCTGGAGATGGGATTTGACCTTTCTAAAGTAATGTTTATTGCTACTTGTAATTCATTGAGTACCATTCAGCCTGCATTAAGGGATAGAATGGAAATCATCAATGTTACCGGTTATACGATTGAAGAAAAAGTGGAAATTGCCAAAAGACATTTGCTTCCGAAGCAATTGGAAGAACACGGTCTTACAAAAGAACATCTTAAGATTGGTAAAAAGCACCTTGAAAAAATAGTGGAAGGTTATACCCGCGAATCGGGTGTTCGTGCTCTGGAAAAGCAAATTGCAAAAGTGGTGCGTTATGCAGCCAAGAATATTGCGATGGAAGAGGAGTACAATATTAAAATCAGCGATGAGGATATTATTGAAATTCTGGGAAGTCCTAAAATGGAACGTGACAAGTATGAAAATAATGACGTTGCCGGAGTAGTTACGGGGCTTGCCTGGACCCAGGTAGGTGGTGATATTCTTTTCATTGAATCTATTCTTTCTAAAGGAAAAGGGAATTTGAGTATTACCGGGAACCTTGGAAAAGTGATGAAAGAATCGGCTACCATTGCAATGGAGTATATTAAATCTAATTCAGAAAGGTTGGGTATTACATCTCCTGTTTTCGATCAATATAACGTGCATATTCATGTTCCTGAAGGTGCTACCCCTAAAGATGGGCCAAGTGCTGGTATTACTATGCTTACTTCTTTAGTTTCTTTATTTACTCAGAAGAAGGTTAAGAAAAGCATTGCCATGACCGGTGAGATCACATTAAGAGGCAAGGTGTTGCCAGTTGGGGGAATTAAAGAGAAAATCCTCGCGGCTAAAAGAGCAAGAATTAAAGAGATCATTCTTTGCGAAGACAATAAACGCGATATTGAGGAAATCAAAGAGGAATATGTGAAGGGACTTACGTTTCATTACGTAAAAGAAATGAGCGATGTAATAGACAT
>CAXGBX010000339.1:0-2752 GCA_964008195.1 uncultured Flavobacteriaceae bacterium | reverse complement strand
AAAAGCTTTTTTCATAAAATTCTCAATTCTCAATTGAACTTCCCTGATTAGAGTTGACCGGTTTTAAATATTAATTTTCATTATCAAAAATAGTAATTACTGGTCTTTTTTCTGGTTTTAAAGATGACCAATAATTAATAAAATCCTCTGGATTTCTTTTCTCTAAGTGATCGTGTGATCTTTTATTGTTATAGTTGCTTACTGCCTTTTTCACCTGGCTCCTGAGTTGATTAAAAGACTCTGGTTTCCAATGATCCAGATATTCTTCTTTTATTGTCCTGTTGATCCTCTCGGCATAAGCATTGTCCTGGGCACTTAAAGCCATACTAATTGATGTGGAGCGTGACTTTAAGAGATCAGTGTAAGTCTTGTAAATATATTGGCTTCCTCTGTCCGAATGATGGAACTTTGGAGCTCTATTCTCTTTTAAAGCCATTTTTAAAGCCTTTAGGTTTGCTGTTGCTCTCATATGATCAGAGACTTGATGACCAACAATTTTTTTAGTGTAAACATCTACAATAAAGACTGCATAATAAAATTGATCTCTCTCCCTGTAATAAGTGATATCGCTTTGCCATACCACCGAAGGTGCATTGATTTCTAAACCTTTGATTTTATTTGAATAATAGATTTTACCGGCAATAGTGGTGCGCCTGTAATTTTTCTTTCTTTTTAGACGATACCCTAATTGCATAAAGATTTCTACAAAGCGGTCTCTCCCAATAAAATCAGGTTTTAGCGTATAGTAAATTTTCTCCACCCCACAACCAGGATGATCTCTACGAATGTCATCAGCTTCAGAGATCAATGCTAGCAAACGATGATCGAAGAGGGCTTGCCTTCGTGCATATTGATGAACAGCTTGTTTACTAATCCCGATGCCTTCATAGAGTTGGTTCATGGAATAACTCACTTTTTCTTTGTTTTTCCTGAACCAGCTGATGGTGGGGTGTTGTAGTTTTTTTTAAGGTCGATATCAAGTTCTGATTTAGCCAGTTCGATCATCTTTTCAAGATAATCCAATTGTATCTGTTTGCGACCTAAAGCTGCTTCCAGTTCTTTGTTCTTGGCCTCCAGCTCATGCATCTTTTGACTACTGCCGTCTTTCATTTCTACCACTCTATAACCTTTCTCGTTAAAGGTAGAAAATTTATAAATCCAGCGATAAATAACCTGGTTAGCTATTCCATGAAGTTTAGTGAGTTGTCCTACACTGAACTTCCCACTCTCAAAGTCGGCAACAATCTGTCTTTTAAACTCATCAGAATACTGACGGTGCTTTTGTAATAATCGTACGTTCGCTTTCATATAAGTTGATTTTAGTGGTCAACCTATATCAGGGACGTACAACCCTTCACTCCTCACTTTTCACTTTTCACTTTTCACTTTTCATAGTCATCACAAGCGAAACGAAGTGTAGCCAAGTAATCTCAGGTTAAGAACTAATTCAATAAAGATTTCGCATGAGCCCTTGCCGAATCACTTTTGGTGTTCCCGCCAAGCATTAGCGCCAGTTCTTCGATCCTGTCTTCTTCCTCAAGCTTAATGATCTTGGTTTGTGTAGCTACTTCATTATCTTCTTTAAATATCTTAAAATGATCTCCTCCCTTTCCGGCTATTTGCGGTAAATGAGTGATCGCAATTACCTGCATATTATTGCCCATTTTTTGTAATATTTCGCCCATTTTCTTGGCAATTTCCCCGGAAACACCGGTATCTATCTCGTCAAAAATGATGGTGGGTAAATTACTTTGAGCAGCAAGAATACTTTTAACCGCGAGCATGATCCTGGATAATTCCCCGCCAGAAGCAGCTTTTTTGATTTCTTTAAAATTTCCTCCTTTATTCGCAGCAAGATACCATTCCAGTTTATCCTGACCGTTGGAAAGAAATTCACTTCCCTGCTCCAAAGCTATATTGAGCCGCGCATTTGGCATACCCAGATCTTTCAGGATTTGTTCTGATTGTTCAATAAATGCAGGAATTATCTTTTCTCGATTTGCATGAAGTTTATCTGCTATTTGACCAATAACAGCTTCCTGTTTTTTGATCGCAACCTGAATTTCAGTCAGCGCAGATTCAGCATTTTCTGTTACTGAAACTTTTTCCTGAAGTGAATTAACTATTTCCAGAAGTTCTTCAACATTCTCGGCATTATGTTTTTTCTGAAGGTTATAAATAAGCTGGAGCTTTTGATTGACCATATCCAACTCTTCCGGATTGGCCTCTACTCTTTCCAGGGCATCGGTCATTTCAGCTTCAAGATCATCTAATTCTATAATCGCACTCTGTATTCGATTATGAAAATTTTCATAACTGGATGAAAATTTTGCGATTTTTGAAAGATTTGTCCTTACTGCTTTTAAACTTTCTAGACTGCCTATTTCTTCCTGCTGAAGTAGATTGATTGCAGCACTCAGATTATCTGTGAGTTCCTCTACATTATTCAATTCTTCATAGCGCTCTTCCAGCTCTTCCTGCATTCCAGCTTTCAAATTAGCTTCTTCGAGCTCTTGCAACAAAAACAAATTATAATCATATTCTTTCGCTGCCTGGGATTGCTCTTCTTTAAGTTCCTCGAAACGATGCAATAAAACCTTATAGTCTTTTAATTCTTTTTTATACTGAAGTATTACCGACTCATTTTTGGCAATAGTATCAATTACACTGAATTGATAATCTACATTACCCAGACTCAAAGTCTCATGCTGGCTATGTATATCTATAAGATATGTCCCCAGTTTCTGAAGTG
>CAXGBX010000338.1:0-2754 GCA_964008195.1 uncultured Flavobacteriaceae bacterium | reverse complement strand
CGGCAGGAATTACTTCCTCTATTACGGCACCCCTGGCTGCAGCCTATGTGGTAAAAGGCTGTTTGGGATGGAAGGGAGGAATGCAATCTGGGAAATTCAAGATGGTTTGGATGAGCATCATCATCCTGGGTATTCTGTTTTCCTCGTTAGGCATTAAACCAGTGGAAATTATTCAGTTTGCTCAAATTGCGAATGGTCTTGTACTGCCAATCATTGCAATTTTCTTATTTTGGATAGTAAACCAGGAGTCGGTTTTAGGTGATCATAAGAATAATCTATTTCAGAATATTATTGGGTTCACCGTGATAGCTCTGGCAGTCTTTCTTGGAGCAAAATCTATTTTTAACGTAATTCAGAATTTATAGATGGAAAAGAAAATTCATATTAATTGCGATCTGGGCGAAGGTGGAAGTTTTGATGAGGAACTAATGCCGTTAATTTCTGCCTGTAATATCGCTTGTGGAGGTCATGCAGGGAATCTGGAAACAATGCACAGGACTGTTAGGCTTGCCATGGAACATAATGTAGAAATTGGTGCTCATCCTTCGTATCCTGATAGGGAAAACTTCGGAAGGGATCATCTGGAAATGGCAGATGACGACCTTAAATATGCCATCGAGGGACAGGTGCTAAGCCTTAAGCAAATTGCTGAATCTGAAGGCGGAAAAATGACTCATGTAAAGCTTCATGGAGCTCTTTATAACGATGCTGCAAAAGACGATAGGATCGCTAAAATAATAGTGGATTGTCTGGCAGAATTTGATGATAATTTTAGATTATACGTACCTCTTAATTCCAAAATTTCAAACTTTGCAATGGGCAAATTCGATCTGTTTTTTGAGGCTTTTGCAGACCGGAATTACAATGAAGATTACAGCCTGGTTTCAAGGTCTGAAAACAATGCATTGGTCACCGAAAAGGAACATGTTTTTAAGCATGTTTTTTCTATATATAATGATCATAAAATAAGGGCAATTTCGGGACTGGAAATGGAGGCAAAAGCAGATACTTTTTGTGTGCACAGCGACACACCTTCATCAGTGGAAATTATCGATTTTCTTCATAAAAAATTTGCTGAAAAAAGAATAGGAGTAAAGAATACTTAATGGCTGAATTTCCAAAAATATCAGCCTTTGGAGACCGCGGAATTTTAATTGATTTCGGGAAAAAAATCGATTCTGAAACCCTGGATAAGGTACTCTTTTATAAAAATAAGATTGAAAATGAACTGGTTAAACAAGAGCTTGAAATAATTAACACATATAACTCGTTATTAGTTATTTACGTCTCAACCATAGAGGATATCTATGGTGAAGTTTTAAGGTTTAAAGAGCTGCTTATTGAGGCCAATATACCAAAAAATAGCAACTATAAAATTTTTCATATTCCAGTGTGTTATGATAAAGAATTTGGATTAGATCTAAAGTATATTTCAGAAGAAAAAGAACTGTCAGAAAATGAAATTACCGAGTTGCATACGGCTCCATTTTATCAGGTATATTTTATAGGTTTTTTACCCGGATTTTTATACCTGGGAGGGCTGGATAAAAAGCTTCAGATTTCCAGGAAGGAAACCCCGCGTAGAGAAGTGAAAAAAGGCTCGGTTGGGATAGGGGAAAATCAAACGGGAATTTACCCGAAAAACAGTCCCGGTGGGTGGCAGATTTTAGGTAAATCCCCGATCAAATTTTTTGATAAAAATCAGATGCCGCCAAGCTTATTTTCGGCCGGGGATAAAATCAAATTTTATTCTGTTTCCAAGGATGAATTTTCTTCCATAGAAGAGGAAATTGAGGAGGGAAATTTTACACTTAAAATTGAAGTTCATGAAAGCTGAAATTGAGGTGCTACAGCCAGGATTATTTTCCACGATTCAGGATTTGGGAAGGTTCGGTTTTCAGAAATTCGGGGTGCCTCAAAGCGGAGTGATGGATAGGTATGCTCTGCGTATTTGTAATTTGATTTTGGGAAATCCAGAAGACACTTCGGTTTTGGAAATTACTATGCAGGGCCCGCAGTTGAAATTTAATGCAACCACAGCAATTTGCATTAGTGGGGCTAATTTTTCTCCACAAGTCAATGGTAATAAAATTGCGCAGAATGAACTTGTTGTAATTCATGAAGGGGATATTTTAAAATTTGGAACACCTCAAGCAGGTTTTCGAAGTTACCTCGGGATCAAAGGTGGTTTTCATTCAGAATATTTAATGGATAGTTATAGCTGGTATGAAGGATTAACAGAACATTTCAGGTTAAAGAAAGGTCTAATACTCGGTTATTCTTCAAATGAACATAAAAACAGGCATGTCAATGCAACTTTAAAGATCAACACGGCTTATTTAAACGAGACTTCTGTAGAAGTATATCCTGGGCCTGAATTTGAAAACCTAAAGACCACACAGCAAAATCAGATTTTAAATTCTGTCTTCACTACAGATGAAAATAGTAACCGGATGGCGGTACAGTTGAAGGAGGAGCTTAAAAACGATCTGCAACCTATTATTACCAGTCCCGTAATGCCGGGAACAGTACAATTAACACCATCTGGCAAAATGATCATTCTTATGCGGGATTGCCAGACTACGGGAGGATATCCAAGAATATTACAATTATCGGAAAAAGGAATTCAGGTGCTTTCTCAAAAACTTCCGGGAACAGAAATTAGTTTTAAAAAGAAAGAATATCCTTCAATTTAGGCCAAATAAAAAAGTGCCTCCTCGATTTAGCGCTATAGTAAAGACCCTACTCAGAACC
>CAXGBX010000337.1:0-2766 GCA_964008195.1 uncultured Flavobacteriaceae bacterium | reverse complement strand
TATAAAGATTATCCTGCTGATAAAGCCGGTTTAAAGGCTGGAGATGAAATTATCAAAATTGGAAACATCAATGTAGCAGATTTTAATGAAGATGCGGGAGAATTGCTTAACGGGGCTCCGGAAAGTAACATCAACATAACCTATAAACGCCAGGGCGAGATTAAAACTACCAGTTTAAGCCGCAGTTCTGTGGAACTTGATGCTGTGCCTTTCTATAAATTATTAGATGATAACTCTGCATATATCGTGCTTTCAAAATTTAATGCAAAAGCTTCCACACAAGTAGCACAGGCGTTTAAAGAATTGAAAAGTCAGGGGGCAGATAAGGTGATCTTAGACCTTAGAGGGAATCTTGGCGGACTTTTAAACGAGGCAATTAACGTGAGTAATATTTTTATTCCGAAAGGGGAATTGATCGTTACCACTAAATCTGTGATCGAAAAATATAACCGGGAGTATTTTACTGAAAAAGAACCTATTGACACCAAAATTCCTTTGGTGGTTCTGGTAAACGGGAGAAGTGCCTCAGCCAGTGAAATTGTTGCCGGAGCTGTTCAGGATCTGGATAGGGGAGTAATTGTGGGTGCCAGAAGTTTTGGAAAAGGCCTTGTGCAAAGACCTAAAGAACTGGCTTATGGAACCCAGTTAAAAATCACTATTTCCAGATATTATACCCCAAGTGGACGATGTATCCAGGCCCTGGACTACAGAACCAGAAATGAAAAGGGAAATGCGGTGAGAATGCAGGTTTCAGATTATAATGAATTTACTACTCGAAACGGCAGAAAAGTCTATGATGGCGGCGGAATTTTACCAGATGTGCAACTGGAGACTTCTGAATTTAGTGATATTACCCAATCTTTGCTTCTGCAAGATGCTATTTTTAATTTTGCAACCAAATATTACTATTCCCATCAACTTGAGAATCCTGATGATTTCAATTTTACCGAGGCAGATTTCAATGAATTTAAAAAATACCTGGCTACTTCAGGTTTTGAATATCAAACAGCAACCGAAGTAGAACTCAGCGAAATGATGGATAAGGCCGAAGATGAAGCTTTAAAAGCTCAAATTTCTTCAGAAGTAGAGAAAATTAAAGAACAGATTTCGATATTCAAAAAACAGGAACTTAATAATAAAAAACCTGAAATTGTAAGTTTACTAACAGATGAAATTATCAAAAGATATTTCTATAAAGAAGGTTTATACGAGTATTATACCGATAATAATCCTGAAATAGATAAAGCACAGTCATTACTCAATAATCCTTCTGAATATTCTAGAATTTTAAATTGAATCTGAATTTTGGAAAATTTTCTTCTATTTTTTGAAAAGATGCCCACCTGGCAAAAGCTGGCCTGGCTCAGTTTAGTGCTTGGATTTTTCTGGATACTGGAAGGTTATTATGCACTGGTAAAATTCAGATACAATAAATGGAAACATGCGAAAACCAATTTCATGCTTTTGGGATTTGTCATGTTGATAAACCTGATTTTTGGCCTACTTACTGGCGGGGTTTTTATCTGGTTAAGTGATACAAAATTTGGTTTGCTACAAATGATTGATTTTCCGGTTTGGGTGGAACTTATTCTGGCCCTGATGGTTCTGGATCTTATTGCGCAGTATTTCGTGCATTTTCTACTCCATAAAGTGAAATGGATGTGGAGGTTACATCTTATACATCATACAGATACTCATGTAGATGCAACAACCGGAACAAGGCACCATCCTTTCGATTTTATGATCAGGGAAAGTTTTGCCTTAATTGCTGTAATAATCATGGGTATGCCCGTGGCTTTTTATCTGTTTTACAGGATTTTAAGCGTTTTCTTCACCTATTTCACCCATGCGAATCTTAGCTTACCAAAAATTATTGACAAGACCTTAAGTTATATTTTTGTAACTCCTAATATGCATAAATTTCATCATCATTATCAGTTACCCTGGACCGATAGTAACTACGGAAATATGCTCAGCATCTGGGATCGAATCTTTGGTACTTTTGTTTATGAGGATACCAAGAACATCCGCTATGGGGTAGATATTGTAGAAGATAAACATGCCGATAATATTGGTTATCAGCTCGGAATTCCTTTCAACAAGTCCATAAAAACCAAGAATTAATCTTTGATCATTGCGATATGCGGAATCCCATCTTCCAGATAACCCTCACCGGTAGTCTGGTACCCATGAGATTCGTAAAATTTAATTAGATACTGTTGTGCTGATAATTTGATATTTGAGGTTTTATATTCGCTTTGAATAGCTTTATCTGAAGCTTTCATAATATCGTGGCCGTATCCAAATTTTCGTTCAGTATCTTTTACAACCACCCTGCCAATGGAAGCCTCTACAAAGTAATATCCGGGTTTGAAACAACGGGTATAAGCGATAATTTTTCCATTTTTTTTACCAATTACATGTAAAGCTTCAGCATCCTTACCATCAATATCCTGGTAAACGCAATCCTGTTCCACCACAAAAACTTCAGACCTTAATTGTAAAATATTATAAAGTTCAGCAACTTTTAAATCACTGAACTTTTTTACTTCAATTTTCAAACTCATAGGTTATGAACAATTATTTCGCGGGGATTTTATCTACTCGTCTCTGATGGCGTCCTCCCTCAAATTCAGTATTCACAAAGGTTTCCATCATTTCTGTAGCAAGTTCTTCAGAAACAAATCTTGCAGGAATACTTAAGATATTAGCATCATTATGCTCTCTGGCCAGTTTTGCAATTTCTGAATTCCAGCACAACGCAGA
>CAXGBX010000336.1:0-2768 GCA_964008195.1 uncultured Flavobacteriaceae bacterium | reverse complement strand
AGCAGCTTCTTCTATATGTTCTTCTTCATCATCATGCTCTTCTTCCTCATCATCGTGTTCCTCTCCCTCTTCATGATGTTCTTCCTCATGAAGATAGTGTTCTTCAAATTCCTTCCTGTTATTAAACTGATAACCCAGCTTGGCATCCAGACTGGAATTGCCAAAATAAAAGGTATTGTCCAGGCTTAAAACATGGTTATCGATCTTTTGAAAAGGCAGCATTGGTTCTTTGTCTCGGGACTGAACACCAATTTCTTCGGGAATTCCAATTTCACTTCTATTAAAATTATACCTTAGATCTGCTTTATAATTCTTGTCTTGAAAACCTATTCCCGTTTTAATATCTTTTTCATTGAATCTGGTATTCGTTACACGGGTACCATCTCCATCTTCATAATCACTATGAGTAGCATAACTTCCCCGGGCAATAAATTTTAATTTTTCACCAGATGTTTTCGCCATTAAACTAGCCTGATAGCCTAAAGTATTGCTGAAATAATCGGTTTTAAGAGCAGCACTGGTTTCTCCGGAAGCCGCATATCTCTCTGGATTCAAATAAAGAACCCCTCCAATGGCATCACTACCATATAATAAAGAGGCGGGACCTTTTATTACCTCTACACTTCCAATCCCCATGGCGCTAATACCAAGGCCATGTTCATCTCCATATTGTTGATTTTCCAGACGAATTCCCTGGGTATAAACTAAAACCCGGTTAGAGCTCAACCCACGAATTACTGGCTTTCCTATTCCAACACCGGTAGTGATACTCTCCACTCCGGCTATTTGAGTAATACCATCTGAAAGATTGAGGGCACCTTTTTTATTTAGTTCTGAAACGCTTTCTCGTTCTACTTTCATCACATTTTCACTTTGTAATTGATGAAAAGGTGTAGAGACAATCACTTCTTCCATTTCTATGGCAGAAGGAGTTAACTGGATACTAACATTCTCTGAAGGTAATTTTACTTCCAGGTTCATAGTTTTATAACCTATGGAAGAAACGATTAATTTATAAGTTCCGTTCGGAAGATTGTCAATGGTGAAATTACCATTTTCATCGCTCATGCTTCCCTTCTCTAATTGAGGAAAATAAACGTTGGCACTAAATAGAGGTTCTGCAGAATTTACATCTGTTACGTTCCCTGATAGTTCATTTTGGCCATATATAATAGTGTTCACTGCTAATAGCAGTATGATTAACAATGTATTTCGCATTGGTAAATTTTAAATGATTTTTAATTTGCTTTAAGTGGAGTTTTAAGCAAAAATTGGTGGACCCCGGAGATAAAAATCAAGAGGTTCATACTCATTTAAAAATTTGTAGTAGTCAAATTGTTCCTCCTGTACTTCCTGATCTATAAAAAGCACATATTCCGGCAACTCCAGACTGAGAGCAGGATTTTTATGGAATTTATGAAGCTCACAATCTATAGATTTCGAGTGGTAGTGATGTTCAGCATAATTATCACATAGCTGATGATTGTGATCGGTAAAAATATGGGAAAAGCTAACTCCCGACGGTAACAAAATAAGAACCGCGGTAAAAACAAGTAATATGTTTTTGAATAGCTTCACTTTAAGTCCTAAAAATTTTTCCTAATCCCAGCCTATCGAGCATTTTTTTTTCAAATGCCCAGAAGAATTGAAACTGACCAAATATCCAGCCAAAACTTACCAAAAGAATTTGATAGATAGGAAATATTAGCAGAATTCTTAAAGCCCAGTAAATGAACAAATGTGTGTTTTCCTGAGTGATATTTAAAAATTCACATAAAGGAGCGGCTAGTTTAGCCGAAGAAGATCCGGTAATTGCGAATACCAAAAAAATGATGAATAATTGCCAATTGGAATCTATTCCCCAGCGATCTTTCAATTTCTTCATGCTGCAAATATAAGGAATTGAATAAAGAATCAAATCCTGGTAGGCACACTAAATCTTTGATTGTAATGTCTGCTAAAAAAAACAAAATAATTATAAAGCAAATAATTTACCTCATACCCATAATCTATGTTTGGGTCATAATTAATCTGATTAATATACAGGTTGGGGTCAAACGTCATTGGCTGGTTCACCCTTTGATTGTATTCTGAAACCAGAAACTGGTTTTTGCTTTCAAGAAAATTCTGCGAATGATAGCCTCTTGGCCGCGCATAAGAATTTATGAATAAATTGAAGCCAGGTTCAATAATTATAATTTCGTATTCAAGACTATCATTTGCAATACGTACAGTATCATTTTCAGCATTATTCATCTTATCAGAAGGAAACCTTTTCCCGCCTGAAGATCCACAGCTGTAGACAAAAAAACCGAGCAGTAAAATATATATAATATTCTTCATTAAATCTTTTTATAATTTGAATCAAAAACTATTCCTCTCTCAGCGTCCTCCGGCATAACCACCCAATATACTTGGATCATCATCTTTCTTATTATCGCTCAATGAGATTTCTTCACTGCTGTCAATAAGATTAGGATCATCTGGATTTTTAATAAGTACCCCAATAAATTCTTGATTACATTTTGTGCTTACACCTGCAAGTGTATTCAAAATTTCAGATAAATTACTATTATTCGTTTTCTTCATTTCTGAAATAATTACTGTTAAAACAGCTCCAGTGATAAACAATATCTTCTGAAATTTATTTTCATCAATACTTAATATTTGAGAATATTGAAGAAAGATCTGTTGTTGGGTATCGGTAAATAATGACTCTGTTTTCGCTTTCCCTAAATTTATAAGATCTCCATTTTCTATTAAATCTA
>CAXGBX010000335.1:0-2769 GCA_964008195.1 uncultured Flavobacteriaceae bacterium | reverse complement strand
TCCGTGAAATATGGTAACGCCTCTTCAGCTAGATTTAGGTTGTGTAACAATACAAAACCAAGATTGTTAAGCGCTTCAGATCGTACTTTTAACAATTCGATCCTTTCGGGATCACCGAGTGTTTTTTCTTCTAGTAGATCAGCCGACTTAACCAACAACTTCATATGTTCATCTCTGCTCTTTTCGGGTTCATCTTTCCTGGATATTCCAGCTGCTATATGGTAAAACTTTCCGCGAGTTTTTTGCACCGTGGATGCCTTGGGGCTATTTATCACTTTTTCTGCTAATCTTGCTGCTTCAGACCAGTTCGCACCGCGATAATTATTGAGAGAATCCAATAATCTGATTTCCACTTCTATTGATTCAAATTGACCCTTTTTTAATCTTTTAAATATATTCTTAGCTTCAGTAATCAATACAGCGACATCATCAAATTTGGCTTGTTCGTCAAGTAAACATTTTGAGTAGGATAAATAAAGATTAATCAATTTCTCATCTTTATCCTTAAGATTACTATCCTTGGTAAATTCCAGCGCATTCTCAAAATACCCGGACGCTACATTGAAGAGGCCTCTTTTATAAGATCTTTCAGCTGCTAATTGATTATATAGAATCGCATCTTCAGGATAAACATCAGGTATAGCCTTTGTGTGGGATGCTAAGGATAAGATATCTCTGTATTCTATCTGGTTAGGTAGTAGTTTATTTTCCTCAATTTCACCGCGTTTTATCTCTACAAAGCGCTTATGGTATTCCCTCACCATTTGAGTTATTGTACTACTCTGGTCTGAAGTATACCCTAAATTCCGAAATATCCCCACCATGCGTTTCTCGGTAAACTCATAAAGATCATCTTCAGTATATACGTCTTTGACCATGTTTCGATCCTCAGCTCCTTTTACTAATTCCAAAAATTCTAGCATGTCCATTTTGTATATTTCAGAAATTATAGAGGCCTTAAAAGATTTTCCCATAATGGCGGCACACTGCAGTATACCAATTAACTTCGGGTCTAATCCGGAAAGTTCCTCTTCTACCATGCGCATAAAATCATTGGGTGGTGGTAATTCTTTAAGATTAGCGTTCTTATCCAAAATAAAACTGTCACCAAATGCTTTAATCATTTCCTTTTCGATGGCGGTTTCAATTGCCTGAAGGCAATGAAGTGGTCGTTGGATACCATGTTCGGAAAGATACTTTTTAAACGCCAGTTTTGTTCTATAATCAAATTTGAGATTATCCAAAACACCATCGATGACTTCCTCGTTTTCAAGAATTTCAGGCGTGATGGTATTATCGATCTTGATTACCTTAGCTGACTCTAATTCTTTGAGGTATTTTTTTACCTTATCCTCTTCATTTACTATACGACTGGTAAAAATGAAACTAACTTGGTTGTTTTCAAAATTAGTTGAAAGGATATCAAAAAGTCCCTGGAGTAACTCAAAAGTATCCTCATCCATCCACTGGGTATCATCAATAATAAAAACCACTTTTCCTTCTTTACCATCTTTCTCATTCGATAATTCTGTTAATGTCCCGGCAATGATTTTTGTCATTTCTCTGGTGTCTGTTCTTTTACCTTGTTCACTATCATCAGCATCAAGTAAGACTCCCAGTGCTCCGGCGCCGGCTACACCCAAGGCAGTTTTCAAGCCCTGACCAACCAGACTGTTCTTCATCTGTTCGGCTTTCTCGGCAGGATTAGCAAATCTCCCAATTTCCAAAAAGCTGGATAATGCCTGAGCAAATGGCTCATATGGAACTAAATCAGCTTCATTATTGAATTCGTCACAATCACCAAAAAGAACTGTTGTCCGAAATTCCTTATCATGTTCTTTTTTGATGCTCTGCGCAATTTCTTTAGCTACACGCGTCTTGCCAGAGCCCATATCTGCTTCAATAAACACAACCTCAATTTCAGGATCTTCCATGCCACCGACAGTTACAAAATCTGTTATTGACTTAAATTCATCTTTCCAGGGTTTGTTGAAAAACGCTGGCTCTCTTATTTCCTTCCTTAACCAGGCAATACCTGATTCTCCTTCTATAACCTCTTCTGTTACCGCTTTACTTTTAATAGCATCAATTGCCTGAAAAACTTTACTAGGGAGCAAATATGAGAGCGTTGTAAACAGCAACAATGCAGTTGAAGAAAATACAGCCAACTGGAAATCCCATTTCAGAATGAAAGCGCTATATATTATTAAGCCAATTAAGATCAAAATATATTCGACGCCTGCTGCTTTATCGTTTGTGATAGCATTTTTTGAATATGCCCTGCCAAAAAAGAACGCTGCTATAGCAGTACAAATTATGGATAGGATAAAAATACCCAGTGAATTTTGAATTCCAAGCCGCACAGTAGCTATATTAGCTAAAAACATGAAGCTCCCTAAAAAAGTCCCAAAAGTCAGCGCAGAAACTGTTTCCGGATTATTAAGGATTGAACTAATTCTATCAATTCTCGATGCACTGAGGTACACTATGAGCAATGGTAAAAGACTGATAATAAGTGTGAATATGACCACCCAGCCAACCCCATTTAAAGACCAGAAAAATTGACTACCATCGATATTCATCACAGAAATTCCTTTAAATAAAAACACTGCCGAGACAATGGCAAAACCAGCAGCTGCAGAGGAAAGCCAGAGTGGAGCAAAGGTCCCTTCGCTCCCGGGGTTGAGTCTGTTATAAATAAATGTTATTGGGAATCCAAGCAACAAAAATAAAATAAGGAAAAACCCGCCCCTGTTTGGCGTTTCTACA
>CAXGBX010000334.1:0-2771 GCA_964008195.1 uncultured Flavobacteriaceae bacterium | reverse complement strand
TTACCAGCCAGATCTTTAAAAAAAAATCTTTTTTATGCGTGGGTCTGGATACCGATCTTGAAAAAATCCCCACATATTTACTTTCAGAGAAAGATCCTGTGTTCAGTTTCAATAAGGCTATTATCGATGCGACACATCAATTTAGTGTGGCGTATAAACCGAATATAGCATTCTATGAGGCTCTTGGAGTAGATGGATGGAAAGCCCTGAGAAAAACCATAGATTATTTACATTCTGAATATCCAGATATTTACACTATTGCAGATGCTAAGCGGGGGGATATTGGGAATACATCCAGGATGTATGCTAAAGCTTTCTTTGATGATTTAGGCTTTGATTCTATCACTGTGGCGCCTTACATGGGAAAGGATTCTGTAGAACCTTTTTTAGAGTTCACAAATAAACATACAATTTTGCTGGCACTCACCTCTAATGAAGGTGCTTTCGACTTTCAGACTCAGAAAATAAATGATGAAGATCTTTATATGAAAGTAATTAAGACTTCCAGGGAGTGGAATAATGCTGAAAATTTGATGTATGTAGTGGGCGCAACCAAGGCCGAATATCTGGCAGATATTAGGAAAATAATTCCTGAAAACTTTCTATTGGTTCCAGGTGTTGGGGCCCAGGGAGGTAGTCTGGAGGAAGTATGTAAATACGGGATTACTAAGAATGTAGGTCTTCTGGTTAATTCTTCACGTAAAATTATTTATGCTTCAGATTCTTCGAATTTTGCAGAGATCGCTGCAGCTAAGGCAGAAGCCATGCAAAATCAGATGGCTGTAGAGCTGGAAAAACTATAAATTGAAAATTATGGAAATTCGGGATCAGTTAGGTAGAAAAATTGAACTCCAGAAAATTCCAAAAAGAATAATATCTCTTGTTCCCAGCCAGACTGAACTTCTCGTAGATCTTGGACTGGAAAATTCAATAGTTGGGATTACCCATTATTGCGTTCACCCTGCCTATTTAAAAGAAACTAAAGTAAGTGTAGGCGGTACTAAGAAGGTAAACCTCCGTAAAGTAAAAGAGCTCGAGCCAGATATCATTTTATGTAACAAAGAAGAGAATACGAAAGAGATGGTGGAGGCGCTTGAAAAGGTTGCCCCGGTTCATGTTTCTGATGTTGCAAGCCTGGAAGATGCTTATAAATTAATGGGAGATTATGGTAAAATGTTTAATTGCGAAGAATTATCGTTTACCATGGTTAATACTATTCAGAAGAAAGTAAAGAGTTTGAAAAAATTGGTTGCTAATTTTTCTGAAAAAAAAGTAGCTTATTTTATTTGGGATAATCCATTAATGGTTGCAGGGAAGGGAACATTTATAGACGAAATACTGAAATTGAATCGGTATAAGAATGTTTATAATCAGGAAAGATATCCACAAACAACTATGGATGAACTTAAAAAATCTAATTTAGATATATGTTTACTCTCTTCTGAACCATTTCCGTTTAAGGAAAAACATAAAGTTAAGTTTGAAAGCTTTGCAAAAGAAGTGCAAATTGTGGATGGAGAGTATTTTAGTTGGTATGGTAGTCGTTTAATGGAAGCTATGGATTACTTCAAGCAACTTCACTCCTAGTTTCAATTAGATTACAATCCATTCTTCTAAGTTCCGCCAATATTTTCTTAGCTCTGGAATTTAGTTGATCACTTTTCTTTTTATCAAATAGGGCAATTTTGTATGCGCGGTGCATAAGTCTGGAGTACTTCTCGCAAAGTAATTCTTCCCGGGTTTTATTTTCAAAAATTCTAAACATGTAGTTTTATTCTTATCGAATCCTTCATTTAATCGTTTCGTCTAAGCGCAAAGCTACATATCAAAGCCCTTATAGAATGATAATGCGTAGTTAAGGTTGTTGTAAAAAAACAGAAAAATAAGGAGATACTGTTAAAATATTATGGAAAGTAATAAGGAGCCTATTTATCCTGTAGGGCAAAAACCTTCCGTAAAAGATCTGTGGTTCTGGCAGATAGAGAACTTCTGATGTCTTTTTCTTCCTCAGCGATCATCATAAAAACTCCGTGAAGAGCTTGATTTGTTACGTAATCTGTAAGATCTGGGTTTACGTTTGTGGTTATAGGAAGAGAATTGTATCGTTGGATAATATTTTTCCAGACTTGGTTCGCCCCAACCTTATCAAGCGAATTGCTAATAATTGGGTTAAATTTTGAATATAATTCACCTTCTGTCTTGTTCGAAAGATAGCTTGTTGCCGCATCGTCTGCGCCAAGTAAAATATTTCTGGCATCGGCAAATGTTATTCCGGTGACGGCATTAGCGAAAACCGGGATGGCTTCACTAACAGCATCCTCTGCAGCACGGTTCAAAACCTTTAGGCCTTCATCGGCAAGAGCGTCCAATCCTACATCTCGTAGTGTTTTATCTACCTTTTGGAGTTCGGGTGGGAGGCCTATTCTCACCAATTCATTGCTGAAAAAACCATTTTCTTTGGCAAGACTTGTTACCTCCTTATCAATTCCAAATTGAAGTGCTTGTTTTAAACCTGAACTTATTTCAGCATCGGTGATGCCATAATTTTGTGGAAGCTGTGAGGCAATTTGTTGTAGTTCTGCGCAAGAGCTAAGTAAAATAATGCTGAATAGAGCAATGATTCTTTTCATACTGATTAGGACTATAGAATTAAAAATGATCTTTTCAAAGATAACCTCAAAAGTTGTAAATCTTTATTGTCAAAGCTTATAATAATACTAAAACTATCAATTCCGCTTATAAATGAAAAAAATCTAATCCTTAATGTCTAT
>CAXGBX010000333.1:0-2775 GCA_964008195.1 uncultured Flavobacteriaceae bacterium | reverse complement strand
GACTTTTAAACACTTCTTAAAACATTTTTTATAAAATGGTGAGACTTGTTTTGGCAAAAGCTTAACTGCTCTAAACAGGCAATTTTTGTAATTTCCTGTTTCATCTATTCCTAATATGAGAGACAGGATCAAAAATATAGTCCGATCGCTTTCAGAGACTTTTGAAGGCGAACCCTGGTACGGGCAGTCGGTAATGCGGAAACTTGAAAATGTTCCATACGTGATAGGGTATCAAAGTTGCAATCCAGAATCACATAGTGTGGCTCAGATTATCGGGCATTTAATTGCCTGGAAGAAATATGCTGTTGAAAAGCTCAAGCTAAATGTGGATGCGAATATAGAAATTGATTCAAATGATGACTGGCCGGAAGTAGAGGTTCATTCTGCAGAGGAATGGGAAGAATTGAAGAGGCAACTGGTTGCTGCACAATGTAAAATATATGAGCTTATTAATGAAAGAAAAGACGATTCTTTCCTTGATGAAATGGTGGTAGGAAAAAATTACAATTATGAGCATTTACTAAATGGAGTGCTTCAACACGATATCTACCATATAGGTCAAATTGGTTTAATAGAAAGTCAGTTAAAGAAAAAGGGGATTGATACCGGAATTCTTAAAAATTAAAAGCAGCCTGTATATATGGATTTTATAGACTACTACAAACTTTTGGAACTTGATAGATCAGCTAAAAAAGAAGATATAAAAAAAGCATACCGGCGGCTGGCTCGTAAATATCATCCAGACCTGAATCCTGATAATAAAGAAGCACAGTCCAGATTTCAGCAAATTAATGAAGCTCACGAAGTGCTTAGTGATCCTGAAAAAAGAAAAAAGTACGATGAATATGGGAAGGACTGGAAGCATGCTGATGAATTTGAAAAAGCGAAAAGGCAGCAGTCTGCTTCGGGCGGTTATAGTCAAGGTTTTGGAAGCGGCCAATCTGGTTCTTATTCCGGGAACTTTAACGATGATCGTTTTTCAGACTTTTTTGAAGAAATGTTTGGTGGCCGTGCGAGGACAGGAAGTTCACAGCGTGGCGCCCATTTTAAAGGCCAGGATTTTAATGCGGAGCTTCAGCTAAGGCTGAGTGATATTTACGAAAGTAATAAGCAAACGATTACTGTTAACGGTAAAAATATCAGGTTGACAATTCCGGCTGGGGTGGAGAATGGGCAAACTATCAAAATAAAGGCTCATGGAGGCCCGGGAGTACAGGGAGGGCCCAAAGGCGATCTCTACATAACCTTTAATATTTTGAACGATACTTCCTTCCGCAGAGAAAAAGAAAATTTATATTCTTCAGAAGAAATTAGCCTGAGTACTGCAGTATTGGGAGGTGAGATCCAGGTAAAAACTTTTAACGGAAAAGTAAAACTGAAGGTGAAACCTGGTACTCAAAATGGGAGCAAAGTCAAGTTGAAAGGAAAAGGATTTCCGAAGTATAAAAAGGCAGGGCAATTTGGCGATCTATATATTACGTATGAGGTGAAAATACCCGAAAAATTAGACGAGCGGCAGGAAGAATTGTTTGAGGAACTTAAAAAAACAGGATTATGAAAAGAAAAGATCTAATACCTGCGGAAGAAATTTGTGTGCGTTATAAAGTAGAGCGGCAGTTTGTGAGTTCATTAAATCAAAGCGGGATCATTGAGATTGTAAAGTTTGAAGAAACAGAATACATACACTGTGATCATTTAGCAGATTTTGAAAAAATGAGGCGTTTGCATAAGGAACTGGATATTAACCTTGAAGGCCTGGAGGCGATTGCCCATTTATTAAGGCAAATAGAAGATCTACAGAAAGATAACAGACAGCTTAAGAACAGATTGGGTATTTACGAATAGTCATTGAAAAGTCAATTTATCTCAATTGGCTAGTAATTAACAAAGTCTTTCAAATTTTAAATCACTTTTATAGCTTTTGCGCTTAAATCCTTTAATTTTGAAGAAATTGAAAAGATTTATTTATGAAATATGATAGAATAGACTCAAAACTCTTTATAAAGAACCGCAAAAACTTCATGCAAAAGATGAAGCCAAAAAGTCTGGCGGTTTTTAATTCAAATGATATTTATCCTATAGGTGCAGATAGCACCATGCCTTTTCAGCAAAACCGAGATATATTTTACTTAAGTGGGGTAGACCAGGACGAAAGTATTCTTGTGTTGTTTCCCGATGCTCCCGAGGAGAAACACCGTGAGATTCTTTTTCTAACGGAAACCAATGAACATATTGCGGTTTGGGAAGGAGCGAAACTTACCAAGGATGATGCTTTTGATGTAAGTGGAATTAAAACTGTTTACTGGATGAAAGACTTTGAAAAAGTCTTTTTTGAAGTGATGACGCAATGTGAGACGGTTTATTTAAATACCAATGAGCATTACCGGGCCAATCATGACACTGAAACCAGAGATGATCGCTTTATAAAATGGTGCAAGGAAAAATATCCTGCACATCAGGTTGCAAAAGCAAATCCAATATTACAGAGACTACGTTCGGTTAAAGATCCTATTGAGCTGGATTTAATGCAGAAAGCTTGCGATATTACTGAAAAGGCTTTCCGTAGAACTTTGAAATTTGTACAACCCGGAGTTTGGGAATATGAAATTGAAGCGGAATATTACCATGAAATGATCAGAAATAGGTCCAAGGGGTTCGCTTATACACCAATTATTGCTAGTGGGAACAATGCTAATGTGTTGCATTATGTAGAGAACAGGCATCAATGCAAAGAAGGAGATTTGATCCTTCTGGATACGGGTGCAGAATATGCAA
>CAXGBX010000332.1:0-2786 GCA_964008195.1 uncultured Flavobacteriaceae bacterium | reverse complement strand
TCGTTACCAGAATACGTTCGTCTTTTTCTACCCGAACATGAATTTCTTCAATAAGATCGTCTATCTGATTTAGACTAGGGCGAACTTCCACAATTGGATCCAGTAAGCCTGTAGGCCTGATAACCTGCTCAACATAGACTCCCTCACCTTTCTGAAGCTCATAATCGGCAGGAGTTGCACTCACGTAAACAACCTGATTTTGCAAGGCTTCAAATTCTTCAAATTTCAACGGACGGTTATCCATAGCAGCGGGCAGTCTGAAACCGTAATCCACCAGATTTTCTTTCCGGGAACGGTCACCACCAAACATTGCGTGCACTTGTGGAATGGTAACATGGCTTTCATCAACCACCATTAAATAATCTTCCGGGAAATAATCCAGTAAACAGAAAGGTCTGGTTCCCGGTTGCCTTCCATCCAGATATCGGGAATAGTTTTCAATTCCAGAACAGTACCCCAATTCTCTAATCATTTCAAGATCAAAATTGGTCCTTTCATCCAATCGCTTTGCTTCCAGCGTTTTTCCGATATCCTGAAAATAATCTACCTGTTTTACCAGATCATCCTGAATTTCACGGATTGCTCCTTGCAAAACATCGGGAGAAGTAACAAACATATTCGCAGGATAGATGTTCAACCGGTCATATTTTTCGATAATATCATTCGTTCCGGGATCAAAAGCTTCAATTTCTTCAATTTCATCTCCAAAAAAATGAATTCTGAAGGCGTTATCAGCATAACTTGGAAATACATCTACGGTATCTCCCTTAATTCTGAAATTCCCGTGGTTAAACTCAGCTTCAGTTCTGGAATACAAACTTTGTACGAGCCTATGCAGAAATTTGGTCCTGGAAATTTCCATATCCTTTTCAATAGAAACCACATTTTTTCTGAATTCAACCGGGTTTCCAATACCATATAGACAGGATACAGAAGCAATCACAATCACATCCCTTCTTCCACTTAAAAGAGAAGAGGTAGTGCTCAGTCTCAACTTTTCAATCTCTTCATTGATGGAAAGATCTTTTTCAATATAAGTTCCGGAAGAAGGAATAAAGGCTTCCGGTTGATAATAATCGTAATAGCTGACGAAATATTCTACCGCGTTCTCTGGAAAAAATTGTTTGAATTCTGAATAAAGCTGAGCTGCGAGTGTCTTATTATGAGCCAACACCAGGGTAGGTTTTTGTACTTCTTCGATGACATTGGCAACTGTAAAGGTTTTTCCTGAACCGGTAACTCCCAGCAGGGTTTGATATTGTTCATTTTTATCAATTCCTTTAACCAATTGCTTTATAGCATTCGGCTGATCTCCGGTAGGCTTATAGTCTGATTCTATTTTGAACTTCATTCAGCAGGGATTCTTTTGTGTCCATTTTTAAGAGCCGTTTAGAGACCGTCTGGTGCATAGCTGCACGAAATTAAGCAATTATAGAACCTAAATCAATTTTTTAGCAATCATCTAACAGTGTACAAATCCCTATTCAGGACTTCTATAAATCTCTTTTCCGAAGTAAAATAAGTGAAGAATACACAAAAATTAGTGTCCATGCTATAACGATTAAAAGCTGGTACCAGTGAATTTCGTAATTTTTTGTCAGTTCTCCACCAATCTGGGTGGCAGCGGCTTGTACGGCGTTCAATCTAGAAAAAGGTTCTACTACCAGGTTGCTCATGGACTCTAATGGAAAGAACTGCATAATATTAGTCGCTATATCTGTCCCTTTAAAAACTCTAAAGTTTAAAATAGCATACAGAATCCCTTCAACAATAAACCAGACAACCAGAAAACCTAAGGCGAAAGCAGACCGTTTTACCAGTATTCCTAAAAACATACAAAATGCAAAAAAGCCGGTGAGTTTTATAAAATAAGCCAGTAAATATTCAAGGTCTGAGAATACTATGGAGAACTCGGTAAAATCTGAAAAAGAGTAGCCCAGGATCATCGTCACTATAAATAGGAATAATGTGGAAACACCAGCAAAAACTAGTACTGTAAGGAATTTAGACAGGATGAATTCTTTCTTGCTTAAGCCGTCAATCAGGTTCTGTTTTATCGTACGATTGCTATATTCGTTAGACATCATCGAAACAATCACGATTGCCAGGAATAATTTCAAAATGGCAGCGATATAACTATTAAAATGCCAGATATATGGGAAATTAAAAATCCCCTGGTCTGCCACACGAAATTCTATACTTCCAATATTGAATTCTATAGATGCGATTAAAGCTATAAAAGTGATCAGAATAAAGTAGGTGATAATTAAGATACGCGCAGATCTACTATAGCGCAATTTATTATATTCTATTTCGAGTAATCGTAACATTAGTTTGCAGCAGTTTGGTTGGTTAATTGTAAGAATTGTTCTTCCAGGCTTTCTTTACGTTTCAATAAATAGGAAAGTGAAAGTCCTTTTTCAAATAAATAACGATTGATCTCGTCAGCCTCCATAGGATCGTCTAAAAACGCGGTAAGCATCCCTTCTTTTTCTGAAATCTTTCCAATTTTGGGATGTGTTCTTAACAGTTCTTCCAGTTTGTGCATATCTGTAGCTTTCAGTTCAAAAAAACCGAAGCTATTGATGATTTCATCTACAGGGCCGCTATATAACTTTACTCCTTTTCTGATAATCACGACATGGGAACAAACTTTTTCCACTTCGTCCAAAAGGTGCGAAGCCAGAAGGATCGTAGTCCCTCCCGAAGCAATTTTTTTGATAATCTCCCTTATTTGATGAATTCCTTGCGGATCTAATCCATTGGTAGGTTCATCCAGAATAAGA
>CAXGBX010000331.1:0-2838 GCA_964008195.1 uncultured Flavobacteriaceae bacterium | reverse complement strand
ACTGAAGTTTCCGTAAGTTCTCCGTTTAAAAATTCTTTCACGTTTACAATAAAAAATTTTCCCTTTATAGCGTCGCCATTAAAGCTGAATTCTGTCTGACTAATGTTTTCAAATTGAAAGAATGTCTGTAGATCTTGATCTTCCACGCCATTTTTAATGCTAACTTCTATGATAGACTTTTCAGAATTAATTGCTTCATCGGAACTTTCCAGCGGTAGTTCCTGGGCGCTAATAATTGCGGAACAAAAAAAGATTAATAAGCTGATTTTTCTCATGTTTGGGTTTAAAATTGAAGATTGAAATTGCTCGTCAAAAGCATTCATGTCTATAATTTCCGTAAGATTTTTTCCATCTTTTTGCCTTTTGCCAGTTCATCTACCAGCTTATCCAGATACCTCACTTGTTTGGTTAACGGAGTTTCTATTTCCTCAATGCGGTAACCACAAATCACTCCTTTTATATGCTGAGCATTTTGATGTAAGCTTGCTTGTTGAAAAAACTCTTTAAAGCTGACCTTTTCTTTTATTAATTCCTGAATTTTCTCCTGATCAAATCCCGTTAGCCACTCAATAACCTTATTCAGCTCCCCCTGAGATCTGCCTTTCTTTTCTACTTTAGTTATATAATGTGGATATACAGAAGCGAAAGTCATTTTCGCTATTCTTTCATCGTGTTCAGGTGTTGTAGTCATAATTTTCTATTGAAACTGATAAGGTACTTCAATATTTTGAAAGTCTTATTCATTAGAAATATTTTTCAACTATGTTCTCTTAAAAATGCAGTATTATGATTGTAGGACTGGAATTAGCCTTATAATATTAATTTAACTGTGCTGTTATAGCTATATTATCAGGAGCTCCTCCTTTAAATCCTTTTTCAAATTCCTCCCAATCATAGATGATTACAAAGACAAAGGCTGCTAATGAGCCTAATATAAAAAATTTAAAATCTCTGCTCGTAAACTTAACCTTCATAGGTTCTTCTGTTTTTTTGAATTGACGGTTTATAACTGCTGAAGGAATCACTAATCTATGATTTCTTCAGCATTTCCCGAAGTTGCTTTTTCTTCAGTAGGGGTGTTTTTTGAATTCTGCTTATTTACTGATGTAGATTGCTCCAGATCCTGCTGGTTCTCTTCAATTTGATATGAAGAAATATCAGCTTGTGAAAGGCTAATGATCAGGGAAAATATAATACTTATCATGAGTTTTATTTTCAGAATTGAACAGTATTCTGGTTTCGTGGGATAAAACTAATAATTCTCAAAAGAATTAACGGTCTGGATTGCTAGAAAAAGTTTTTCCCCTCATATTTTATAATTATACAAGCTTTCTTCGGATGGAGTTGTTTTTATACTATTATCACAAGGATAAATTTTTAAATTTGCATGCAACTATAACTAGACACACTACAAAAACAACACAACATGCCTGCAACAGAAGCTAAGATCTTTAATTGTACCCAAAGCCGTGAACTTGCTGAGAAAATCGCCGATTTCTATGGTTCCAAACTGGGAAATGTGATTACCTCTACCTATAGTGATGGTGAATTTCAGCCTTCTTTTGAAGAGTCGGTACGAGGGTCAAGAGTATTCATTATTGGTTCTACACATCCTGGGAGCGATCACCTTATGGAAATGCTATTGATGCTAGACGCGGCTAAAAGAGCTTCAGCAAGACATATTACCGCTGTGATGCCTTATTTTGGATGGGCTAGACAGGATAGAAAAGACAAACCTCGTGTACCAATCGCGGCCAAAATGATCGCCAGCATTCTTGAAACTGCCGGTGCAACGCGAATTATTACGATGGATCTTCACGCAGATCAGATTCAGGGATTTTTCGAGAAACCGGTAGATCACCTGTATGCAAGTACAGTTTTTCTTCCATATTTGAAAAAACTTGGGCTGGATAATCTAACTGTTGCTTCACCAGATATGGGTGGTTCCAAGAGGGCTTATGCATATTCCAAAGCATTGGAAAGCGATGTGGTAATCTGTTACAAACAAAGGGCCAAGGCAAATGTGATTTCCCACATGGAGCTTATTGGTGATGTTACTGGCAAAAATGTGGTATTAGTAGATGATATGGTAGATACTGCCGGAACCCTTACAAAAGCTGCAGATCTTATGATGGAACGTGGTGCCAAAAGTGTACGTGCTATTTGTACACATCCCGTACTTTCTGGCGAGGCTTACGATCGTATAGAAAAATCCAAACTTCAGGAATTAATTGTTACAGATTCTATTCCGCTGAGACAGGAAAGCAGAAAAATTAAAGTGGTTAGCTGTGCTGAACTTTTCGCTGATGTAATGAAGCGTGTTCAGGACAACAAGTCCATAAGTTCTAAATTTATCATGTAGTCACTGTAAGCAAACAAAGCAGTCTGACTGTCACACTGAGCTTGTCGAAGTGTGAATTTTTCAATAGATTTATAGCTAATTTATACCGCCGGTAGGATTCTGGATGCGCTCAGGTTCATTTTTGTTCACAGCGTATATCTCCAGTTTCTTACCGGTCACTTTTTGAAATAGTTTCGATTTCCTTTCGGCACCCCATATTTCCAACTCAGGATCTCCCATAGTAGTAATATAGAATTTTACATTTTCGGCAGTATTTTCAATCTCCAGCTTTTCCACATTTTGATAGTGGCTACGATCAAGACCATCAGCCACCCTCAAAAGTCCTGAAAGTTTTTTTACTTTTTTCCGAAGTGGTTTTTCCAGCTTTTTATAGAAAAAATGTTTTTTCTTCGGAAAAGATCTTCGGTGGTATCTTGCGACATTTGCCATAATATTGATCTCATCTTCGGTAAACCCTCTCAAATCTGAATGAATAA
>CAXGBX010000330.1:0-2883 GCA_964008195.1 uncultured Flavobacteriaceae bacterium | reverse complement strand
AACGTGCTCAAATGGAAATTTATGATCGTTATTATAAAGCGATGTACAATACTGTATATCGTATAACCGGTCATTCTGCGGAAGCGGAAGACATCATGCAGGAATCCTTTTTAAATGCATTCACGAAAATTGAAAGTTTTAAAGAAAATTCCACGTTCGGGGCCTGGTTAAAGAGAATTGTAGTGAATGAGAGTATTACCGCATATAAAAAAGCTGCAAAACTAGGAGAGGTAAGCTATAATGATGAATTGAAAAATGAAGTGGAAGATGGTGTCGCTTTAATTGAGGATAATAAAGACAACGAAAAAGTTCGTTTAATTCTGAAAAAGATGAAGTTACTAAAAGATAATTACAGGCTTGGTTTAACCTTACATCTAATTGAAGGATACGACTATGAAGAAATTTGTGAAATAATGAATATTTCTTACGCTAATTGCCGAACGATGATTTCCAGGGCAAAAGAGAGCCTTAGAAAAAAATTACAGGATCATGAAAAATAATGACTTTGATAAGCTCTTCGAAGAATTAAATTTTGATATAGAGGAGCCGCATACTGGACATAAAGAGCGTTTTTCAAAAAAGCTAGAAACTAAATCAATCAGCTCAAAGAATGCGAATGAACAATCCAGAAATTTATGGACACCAATATTAGCCATAGCCGCAAGCTTTATTTTAGCTTTTTTCCTGCTCGGTGATTTCATCGGCGAAGGTAATAATACAAGAAATTCAGATCTGGCTAGTATTTCTCCTGAAATGAAACAAACTCAGGCATTTTATTCTGGTTTAATTACCAGGGAGTTAAATGCGATCCATGCTGAAAAAACACCTGAAACTGAAGCCGTTATTAACGATGCTCTCAATCAAATGGAAAAATTGGAGAAAAATTATGAGACGCTAAGAAGAGATCTCGTAAACAGCGGCAAAGATAATCGGGTGATACATGCAATGATACAGAATTTCCAGCAACGAATAGAACTTTTAAACAATGTATTAACCCAGATAGAGAACATTAAAACACTAAAGAACCAGAATCATGAAAACAATATTATCTAGTATATTAATTTTTGCGGTGCTTGCTCCGGGACTGCCTTACTTTGATGCTATAAAAGCTACCGAGACCTGCACATTGGAAAAGAAGAACTTGAATGGTAAACATACCAGGGAGAAAAAAATCAAAAAAGAATTCAATGTTAACTCCAACTCCAATCTTAGCATTGATAACTCTTATGGAAATATAGATATTACCACCTGGGATGAAGATCGTGTGGTCATTGAAGTGATCATAAAAACCAATGGGAATGATGAAGAAAAGGTTCAGGAGAAACTGGACGAGATAAATGTAGATTTTAATCAGTCTTCTTCCGGAGTTAGTGCTAAAACCAGGTTTTCAAAAGAAGATAAGTCGTGGTGGAAAAGTCTTACCGGTGGTTTTGATAATGTGAATATGGAAGTGAACTATATCGTAAGGGCCCCGGCGGCAAATAACCTGGATATTGAAAACGACTACGGCGGAATTTATATCGATAAGACTACAGGCAACGCAAAAATCTCCTGTGACTACGGAAAAATAGATATTGGCGAACTTAGAGGGAGGTCAAATTACCTTAATTTCGATTATACCAGAAGTAGTAGGATTGGATATGTAATCAATGCTGAAATAAATGCAGACTACTCAGATTACGAAATTGAAGAAGCTGAGGAACTGCTCATCAGCGCTGATTATTCCAAATCGAAAATTGGTAAAGTTTCAAAAATGACGTTCAATTGTGATTATGGTAGTTTGGAGATTGATAAAATCAAAGTACTCGAAGGAAATGGAGATTATCTAACCACCAAAATAAATCGCGTATTTACCTCATTAGACCTTAATTTAGATTACGGATCTTTTTCAGTAGAAAAAATTATTAAAGGAACCCGTAAAGTGGAGATCAATACAGATTATGCCGGGGTAAAACTTGGATATGACAGCGAGATGAGTTTTCAGTTTGATGTAAGAACTTCTTACGGCGGAATAAAAGGTCTGGAAGATTTGCAGGTGCAGAAGCGGGATCAGCAAAACACCAGCAATTCAGTTTCGGGATACTATGGATCTCAGAATAGTGATACCAAAATTAATATTTCTACCAGTTACGGTAGTGTAAGTTTAAACAAACAATAATCATCCATCTAAAAAACCAATTATGAAAAATTTATTTTTATTCCTTAGTGTAACACTGCTATTTACTACAACTGCCTGCGGACAATGGGGCGGTGAAAAAGTGAGAGGAAATGGTGACATGGTCACAAAATCAAGAAATGTAGGCTCCTATGACGGGGTGCAACTGGTAGGTTCCATGAATGTTGAATTGTTTTCGGGGAAAGAAGGGAATATCGAAGTTCAGGCGGAAAATAATCTTCAGGAATATATTACTACGGAAGTAAAAAATGGAAAACTCAAAATTTCAACGAAAGAAGGTTTTAATCTTAGCCCGAAAGATGAAATTCTAATCATCGTTCCAGTGGAAAGTATTGAAGAAGTTTCTGTAACAGGTTCAGGGAATATTTGGACTAAAGATCAATTGAAAACTTCCTCTATGAAAGTGCAGGTAACCGGATCTGGAGATCTGAAACTAGATCTGGAAGTGAAAGACCTTAAAGGAATGGTGACTGGTTCCGGGGATATTAAACTAAGTGGAAAAAGTAAGAATTTTGAGTGTACCGTTACCGGAAGTGGAGATTTTGAAGCCTACGATCTACGGGCTGAAAATGTAGAAGCCAGAGTTTCGGGTTCAGGTGATATCATGGTATATGCTGGAAAATCCTTAAAGGCCTCTGTTTCAGGCTCCGGGGATATCGTCTACAAAGGAAATCCAGAAAATCAGGATTTCAAGACCAATGGGTCTG
>CAXGBX010000329.1:0-2886 GCA_964008195.1 uncultured Flavobacteriaceae bacterium | reverse complement strand
TCCACCCCCTGTACCTCCGTTGGTAGGCCGTGCCCCGCTAAATGTGCCGTTTAAAACCTGAAAAATAGCCGTAGTTCCCTTGTCAAGACCTCCAAAAATATTACCGTTTCGGAATTCAGGAAGGATAACTAGTTCTATAATTTCTTTGGTTGTGGCATCGGTCATGTATTCCTCTAAACCATAACCATTGGCAAACCAGACTTTTCTTTCTTTTTGGGCTACTAGAATAAGCATGCCATTGTCCTTATCGCTTTGGCCAATTCCCCATTCATGCGCCCAGTGTGTTGCATAAGTACCCTCATATTCACCTTCTAACGATTCTATAGTAACTACGACAATCTGGGTTGAGGTTGTGTCGGCATAATTGATAAGTTTTTGCTCCAGCCTGTTCTCGTCTGAAGAAGAAAGCATATCTGCTTCATCATAAACACTGGTTTGTTCAGAAGGTCTTGGCGGAATATCGCGCTGTGCTAAAACAGTGAATCCTGTTAGAAATATAAATAAAAATAAAAGTCGTTTGATAAGTTTAGCCTTTAGAAATTTGATCAGATAATTCGTTTTTATCATTTTCATCCCACGGAAAATGCTTTTGTAACTGTTCTCCCGCTTTTAAAACTCCCTCTACCAGGCCATCTTTATAACGGCCATTTTTGAAATGTGAAACGATAAGGTCTTTAGTGCTTTCCCAGAAATCATCGGCCACCACATCATTGATTCCTTTATCGCCATAGATCACGAAATTACGATCTTCCACAGCTACATAAATAAGCACTCCGTTATCCTGCTTGGTATTGTCCATTTTCAAGGCATGGAAAACTTCCATGGCACGATCAAAAATATCCAGTTTACCTGTGCTTGGTTCTAAATGCACGCGAATTTCCCCGCTGGTTGTTCTCTCTGCCCGTCTTATTGCATCAACAATCTCTTCTTCCTCCCGTTTACTAAGGAAGGCTTCTATTTTTTCACTCATTTTTTAAAAGTCAAATTCTACATCCGGTGCATCCTCAGCTCCGGCGTCAGCTTCGAAACCCTCCATATCGTCAAAACCGAATAGAGCAGCAGTTAGATTGCTAGGGAATTTTCTCCTTGTTTTTTCGTAGTTGGCCACGGCTTCATTATAGCGATCCCTGGCAACATTAATTCTGTTTTCAGTACCTTCCAGTTGAGATTGTAACTGCAGGAAGTTTTGATTCGCCTTTAATTCAGGATATCTTTCTACTGTTACCAAAAGTCTTGATAATGCAGAGGTCACTCCTTGTTGCGCTTCCTGAAATTGTTGAATTTGAGCCGCATCCAAATTACTTGCATCTACATTTACAGAGGTAGCTTTAGCACGAGCCTCAATAACATCTGTTAAAGTCCCTCTTTCAAAATCTGCAGCACCTTCTACTGTTTTAACAAGATTGCCAATAAGATCATTTCTTCTCTGATAAGAACTTTCTACATTATTCCATGCCTGCTCTGCATTTTCTTCTTTATCTACCAATGAGTTGTAAGGTGATGCAATTAAAATTATTAGCACCACTATAATTCCAATTGGGATTAGCCATTTTTTCATTTTATAATTGATTTTTGAGGTTAGTTAGTTCTGCTTTTATTCTTTCCAGCTTCTGGATTATTTCAAAATTACTGATCGTTTGTTTTTTTTCTTCCTTCAAGTGAGTTTTTGCACCTTCCAGGGTAAATCCGCGTTCTTTTACCAGGTGATAAATAAGGCCTAGATTCTTAATATCTTCCGGAGTAAATTTCCGGTTTCCTTTAGCATTCTTTTTTGGTTTAATCACATCAAACTCCTTCTCCCAAAATCTAATAAGGGAAGTGTTTACTTTAAATGCTTCGGCGACTTCGCCAATGCCATAATAACGCTTTTCAGGAAGATTTATGTGCATTAATCAAGTGATTGATTTTCGCGTTGTGCTCTTTCAAGTACCTCACCAAATTCCTCAGGCGATAGGTTTCCGTAGTAAAAGTTTATAGGATTTATCCTTTCATCATCTTTAAAAATCTCATAGTGTAAATGAGGAGCCTCTGAACGTCCTGTGCTACCTACAAATCCAATTACATCACCTCTCTTCACCCGTTGTCCTCTACGAACATTATATTTGTATAAATGGCCATACAAACTGGTATAGCCATAACCATGGTCTATTCTAATATGGTTGCCATATCCGGTAGATCTACTATCTGCTCTTACCACTCTTCCGTCTCCGGTGGCATAAATGGGAGTTCCGCGAGGTGCGGTAAAGTCCATGCCGTAATGAAACTTTTTTACTTTGGTGAATGGATCTGTTCTCCAGCCATAGCCTGAAGCAATCCTGCTAAGATCTTCATTATTTATAGGCTGAATTGCCGGTATCGCTTCCAGTAACTCCCCTTTTTCTTTGGCTAAACTTGCAACTTCATCTAAAGATTTAGATTGTACGACCAGTCTTTTGGTGAGCACATCCATTCTTTTAGTAGTCTCTGTGATTAGTTTGCTATTATCAAAACCTTCAAGATCTTTATACCTGTTTATACCTCCAAAACCTGCTTTTCTTTGCTCTTCGGGAATTGGATTGGCTTCAAAATAAAGTCTATAGATATTATTGTCCCTATCTTCAATATTAGCCATCACGTCCTGTATCTGGTCCATCTTTTTATTCAGAAGGCCATATTGAAGTTTCATATTTTGTAGCTCACGTTTTAAGGCTTTCTCTTGCGGAGTTTCTATTTGTGGGATATTCAAATAGATAATTAAAAGTATAAAACCAGCCAGAAATGCACCGGTAATACTTAGCAGAACAATACCTAAACGTTTGCCTTTTTTTTGCTCGATCTTTTTGTAAGAAAGTGTCTCGCTATCGTAATAATATTTAACCTTCGACATGAGTTAAATTTATGCTATTT
>CAXGBX010000328.1:0-2906 GCA_964008195.1 uncultured Flavobacteriaceae bacterium | reverse complement strand
TATATGATGTTAATCCAACTATATATATAGAGAATGGAGAGGTACAATCTTTTGGCGATGGTTTACCTACTGTTGTAGAGCTTGATTTTCAAGATTGGGAAACTCTTAAAGCAGATAAGGATTATTATAATTCCATCCGATTGCTCAAAATTAAATACAGCGACAACAATTTAAACAAAAGTGTAGACCTTTCTCAACTTAAAAGTTTTGAAAATCTAGACTATATTTTCATTCAATGTACCTTCAATTGTTCTCCAGCAGCTCTTAAACAACTTTTTCAAAATACAGATATATCGACTGTATTTTATCTGAATACCATCACTGAATAAAAGGTTCTTAATTAATTATTGGTACTATGGAACAACTTTACACCAAAATCTTAGTGGAAAAAATAAAAATTAGTTTTCTGATTCTAACAGGTATTCTTCTTTTCTCTCACTGGAGTGCAAATGCCCAAATAAAGGAAAACTTCAATCAACGTACTTCCCAATTCTCTCCTGAGAAAAAAATATATAGTATCAATGGAGATTTTACTATGATTGGGAATACCAATTTAACTTTGCAGAACTATTCCACTTCAAGAGAGAATGGTTTTAACACCATGGTGTTTGTGGACGAAGATGGGAATTCAACCACTTCAAATTCCTCTAAATCGAGACTAACTTTTTCAAGTGAGAATAATGCTGATCCTTCTTGTTCAAACGTAATTTATGCTGGACTTTATTGGACAGGACGTACCGCTAATGATATTAGTACAAATAGAAAAAGAAGTGTAAAACTACGCCATCCTGGAGGAAACTATCAAACAATTACTGCTAATGCTTCTGATATACAATTCCCAGGAGACAATAATATGTATGCAGCTTATGCCGAAGTTACAGAAATAGTTAAACAGGGAGGCGTTGGAGATTACTGGGTTGCAGATATGGCACTTTCTACTGGAAATGGAGGAGCAACTGGGTACTATGGAGGTTGGAGTATGGTGGTTATCTATGAGAATGTCCAGATGAAGCCACGGGACGTTACCATATTTGATGGCTACGCATATGTTCAGGGATTCACAACTACTAATTTTGAGTTACCTGTCTCAGGCTTCAATACCGCTCAGTCTGGAGACATCAATATGAAATTAGGCGTAACGGCTGGTGAAGGAGATCGGGCCATAGATGGCGATTACTTTGAAATCAAAAAAAACAGTGATAATACATGGTTGAGATTAAGCCATGAAAACAATAGCTCTTCCAACTTCTTTAATTCTTCTATCCAACTAGAAAATAATTCAAATAGGGTTCCAAACCTTGTGAATAACACCGGTTTAGATATTAGTATTTTCGATATCCCGAATCCTAATAATTCTGTAATTGATAATAATCAAACATCGACTACCTTTAGATACGGTTCTACCAGGGACACTTATATCATTTTTAATATTGTAATGTCCGTAGATGCTTATATTCCTATTATTGAAGGCACAAGTTCAATAGAAAGCATTGGCGGTAGCACTGTTTCAAGACCTTTCTCCGCTATGCCTGGAGATGATATTAGTTATAAAATTGAATTAAGAAATAAAGGAACAGAACCAATAGATGATGCAAAACTGGTTGTTCCTGTACCCTTTAATGCAGATTTTATTCAAGGTTCTATTGATAAAAACATTTTTTTCTCACCAGCACCAAGTCCTAATAATGCTTATTTTGATCCTAGCCTAGGAGCTACTGGATCTATTGTTTGGGAATTAGGCACTCTTCCCGTAGGTGCCAATCCCAGTACGGTATTGGCCGATTTGACCTTTGACTTCAAAGTAACTGAAGATTGCACTATTCTTAAGAACTCCAGTTGTGGAGATGGAACAAATATAAATTTCAATGGTAATCTAAGGGGTAGAGGCGCTATTAGCGGAACAATGTTTGAAAACACAGGTTTAATCCAAGGCTTTGAGACAAATGGATCATGCCAGGGGCAAGCTATAACCACCCCTCTAAGTGTGAAAATAGATGCTGCTGAATACATAGCACAAAACTGTGGAAACACTCCAGACAAAAGGGAATTTTTATACTGTAACCGAAATAGTAATATTTCAATTACTGAAATCAATTCAGGCTTCCCTGCAGGTAGTCGTTTTTATGATTCTTATCCTGTGACTGCAGATTCTGAAGAGTTTACTATTAACAACCCGTTCCCAAATACTTCTGGTGATTACTTTGCTATTTTGCCGGGGTCTCAAGATTGTTTCATTGAATTCAGTATTATAACTACAACCATCAATTCGGTTCCTCAGGCTGAAGATGAATTATATTGCTTGAATGAACAAGCTCAGCCTTTAAGTGCAATAGCTAGCAATCCTGAACTTACTTTATTTTATTACACCTCAGAAAATGATGCTCCTCAGCTTTCCATCACTCCGGCTACCGATGTAGCGGGTGAGTTTAAGTATTTTGTAGCTGAAGGAAAATCTGCAAGCTGTATAAGTCCTAATAAAGTAGAAATTACGGTAAAGGTTTTAGAAATTCAGAAGCCTGAGATAATTGTAACAGAACAACCTAATTGCGATTCTAATACTGGTGCGATAAAGGTAAACAATCCAATTTCCGGTGTCACTTACACTATTAATGGACCTGGAAATTATTCTGCTTCCAATACATCCGGAATATTTGAATCATTAGATCCTGGTAATTATACAGTAAAAGCTAAGAACGAGAATGAATGTGAATCTAAAGATTCTAATACTGTAACCATTCAGAAATTTGAGGATAATGAAAACCCTGCCTTTAACAAAATAAGCAATATCACCCAAGATACAGATCAGGGGGCATGTAGTGCTGTGGTTTCTTTTGAAATTCCAACTGCTACCGATAACTGTGAGGGAACTACCGTTACCCAAACCAGTGACCTGGGGCCTGGGGATA
>CAXGBX010000327.1:0-2915 GCA_964008195.1 uncultured Flavobacteriaceae bacterium | reverse complement strand
CTGCTGCTGAAAATGTTGGAAAACACCTTAGCAACTTCTACCCTGTTAAAAAGAAACGCAGAATTAAGGAATTATTGGAAGTAGTTGAGATGGAAGACCTCGCCGATAAAAAAGCGAAATTATTAAGTGGTGGCCAGCAACAGCGAATCGCCCTGGCAAGAGCTTTAGCCAAAGAACCGGAATTACTCTTATTGGATGAACCATTTAGCCATATAGATCATTTCAGAAAAAATAATTTGAGAAGAAGACTTTTCACTTATTTAAAGGAAAAAAATATTACCTGTATGATTGCGACGCACGACAGTACTGATGCATTGTCTTTTGCTGACAGGACTTTTGTTCTAAAAAACGCCCAAATTTATGCCGATGGCACCCCGGAAGAATTGTACAAATTTCCGCCGAATAAATATGTCGCATCCCTCTTCGGAGATGTGAATGACGTGATGCTGAAAAACCTTCGGAAAAATGAATCCAGCCGCAAACGGGTTTTACTGTATCCTCATGAAATAAAGATTGTAGGCTCTTCAGAAATTAAAGCAGAAGTGATAAAAACTTATTTTAAGGGAGAAAACTACCTTATTGAAGCAAATCTAAATGGTGAAAAAATTCTTTTAGAAAATAAAGAAGAAGTAATCCCGGGGGAAAAAATACACCTGAAAGTTTCAGAATCTCTGATTTCACAACGTCTTAAGTAATATTCATTATCCTGAATTCCTTTCCATTCGTTGTGAAATGATCTCCTACCTCCTTCCCAAGAAGCTGTTGAGCAATCGGTGCTTTAATACCTACGGCGTAACATTTTTGATTCCCAGTCCCAATTTCTCCTGCGGGGATAGAAATAAAGTAATTTGTTGCATCCGTAAGGACAAGACTTCCCAAAACAGCCTTAGTCCCAGGTTTATGATCTTTGATACGTACCAGTATTTGCGCCAGGCGGTCATATTCGTTTAATTGAATAGTTAATTTATTCCACTCAAGATTGATCATTTCACGACCAGTTTCATACTTATCCCCGGCACTGCTTTTAGATTCATTTTCCAAATCATCTTTGAGACCGTCCATTGCTTTTCTAACCACAGCGATTCGTTTATTTAAATACTCCTCACAGGCTCCAATCAATTCAGTACGATTCAATTCTTCCATTAATCCAGTATGAATTTTCCATAATTTCGCATCTGTCTCACAATCCAGTTCTTTCTACCCTGAATAAAACTGGAAGCGGGATTGGCCCGGTATTCTCTTGGGTTTGGCAGAACAGCAGCGATTGCCGCAGCTTCGTAAGGCCCAAGTTTTGAGGCATCTGTCTTAAACCAGTGGTGCGATGCCGCCTGCGCACCATAAACTCCCTTCCCCATTTCAATACTGTTTAGATAAACCTCCAGAATTCTGTCTTTGCTCCAGATCATTTCAATAAGAAAAGTAAAGTAAGCTTCCAATCCCTTCCTGAGCCAGGTCCTACCAGGCCAGAGAAATATATTTTTTGCAGTTTGCTGTGAAATAGTTGAAGCTCCGCGTATTTTTCTTCCAGATCTATTGTCATCCATGGCTTTTTTAATAGCTTCAAGATCAAATCCGCTATGATTGGCAAAATTCTGGTCTTCACTGGCAATTACAGCTAGTTGCAGATGTCTGGAAATTTCTTCTATGGGAACCCAATCATGTTTCAAAGGTTCTTCCGGATTTTCAAAATATCGTATGGCCATTAATGGAGTAAATGGAACCGGAACCCACTTATAGGCCACTACCATAAAAATGCTAAAAAGGAAAAGTCCCAATAGCACTTTAAAAATAAATCTGAAGAATTTTCTTATCATGCTTTCAATACTAAATCTGCTGTTTCTTTTCCAACCAGGCTTCCAATGGCAATCCCCATTCCGCCAAGTCGTACCCCGCAATAAACATTCTTTTCTATTTCTTTCACGATAGGTTCTTTTGTTGCTCCAACACCCATAATTCCACTCCAGGACTGCTCAATTTCAAAATCTGTATCTGGTAGGACACAGGTTTGCAAGAGCTCTTTTAATTTATTCTGAATAGTATCGGTTAGACCAGTTATGTCCGTCTCTTCCGTTTTAAAATCCAGGTTCCTGCCGCCACCAAATAAAACCCGATTGCCAATATTACGAAAATAATAATAGCCTTTATCCAGATGGAAAGTTCCTTTAAAGGGAAGATGCTGGAGTGGTTTTGTGATAAGCACCTGTGCTCTCGCCGGTTTTACCTTATCAATTCCCAGTCTGGAAGCAAAACCATTCGTGGCAATGATCAACTTTTTTGTATGAAGGTCAAATTTGTTTGTTTCTAAGGAAATACCATTTTTGGTTTCTGAATAAGCTGCAACTTCAATATTATTAAGTATTCGTATACCGTTTTCCGCTGCTTTTTTCACTAAGGCCGTCATCATTTTGCCGGTATCAATCTGACCTTCAAATTTATTATAGACCAGATTTTTTTGAATTTTCTTGAAGCCGAATTTATTCCTGGAAATCTGAAATACATCTTCAGAAAAAACTGGTTTCAACAAAGCATTTACTTCAGAAATTCTTTCCAGACATTCCTGATATAATTCTTCATCGGTTTCAGTAAACAGCTCATAGCCTCCATGCTGTTGATAATCTATGATTTTATCCCCAAGATTTTTTCGAAGCAATTCAAGGCCTTTTATACGTTTTTCCACCAATTTTATTACCTCATCCTCAGAATGAGAATTTAAATCGTCCAGAATCTCTGAAATACTACCGAAACAGGCAAAACCTGCATTTTTTGTACTGGCACCTTCAGGCAGCATACCTTTTTCGAGAATAATCACCTTGGAGTTTGGTTGCTGTTCTTTTATTCTGAGTGCGCAATTGAGGCCGGTAATTCCGCTCCCAATAATACAGTAATCAATATTGGAAAACCAGGAGTCGGTTTCC
>CAXGBX010000326.1:0-2958 GCA_964008195.1 uncultured Flavobacteriaceae bacterium | reverse complement strand
AAAAGGCAAGCGAACATTTCTGGTTCTTTTCTTGATAAGTGGGGAGAAAAAAGAAAATTTAAAAGGTTTTTTTTTCAAAACTTCATTCAGGCCTTTTTTATGAATATTCACTCTTGAACCATACAAAAAAACCTGGTTTTCCATAATTTCTATATGATCTCTGACAAAATAGGGATGGATGATACAGTCTCCGTCAATTTGAATAATATAATCTGAAGTACTGGAAGCTATGGTTTTGTTTAAAATTTTTGATCTCCTGAATCCCGCGTCTTCATGCCAAATGTGGCTAACAGGTATGGAAAATTGCTCTTTATATTCTTCAATCAACCTTTTAGTTTCATCTTTAGAACCATCGTCTGCTATTAAAATTTCATCGGGTAGTTGCACCTGCTTCTGGACACTCTTGAGTACCAGCTCTAAGGCGCTTACCCAATTATAAGTTGAAATTAGTAAAGCAGTTTTCATTATTTTTTAATTTTCTGCAAGGTATTTTTATAAACTTCAAAAGTGCTCTTTCCTAAATTATCAGCTGTAAATTTCTTCAAAAACATTTGATACGATTTATCTGCGAATTGTTTAAGCAATTCCGGATGTTCACGAAGCGTCATTATCTTTCCAGCCAAGGCAGATGGGTTCTTAATCTCTGTAGAAAATCCATTCACCCCATCATCAATAACCTCATCTACTACCCCTACCCTTGTAGAAACTACTGGAGTTTTATTATAGAAAGCTTCTACAACAGAGGAAGGACCACCCTCTCTTTCAGAAGTCATTAAGAATACATCAAATTGGGAAAGGTACGCCGAGGCTTTGGGTAAAAACCCGGCAAGAATAATATAGTTTCCCAACTGATATTCATTTATTTTCTTTTCCAGCTCGGGTGTTAAACCGGAATGCTCTCCAATTTGAAAAAGCTTTATTTTTTTAATCCCTTGCTTGTTCACTAGCTCATTCATTACCTCAATTAAAACCGGTAAATCTTTTGCATTCGTATGATTGGCTATATTCCCGATTAGAAAAGTTTCATCAGCAATATCAAACTTATCCCGAATACTAAAATCACTCTGCAATGGCTTCTCAGATATTTTAACTCCATTATAAACTGTGACCAGCTTTTTTTTATTTTTCTCAGTCAGTATCTTCTTGAAATGTTTCTCTACATACTTAGAAATACATAAAATCGTGTCAATATTATGATAGTTATATTTTAGCCTGCTCAAAAAACTGGTTTTTCTTCGAATACCTTTTCTGGCAAATAACGTAGGTGTTTTGAGCGAATGTACTAAATCTGTAAGAACATATCCGGTAACTGAATCGCTGGTGTGCAGATGTATAAGATCGATTTTATTATTTTCAATAATATTGATAAGGAACTTTCTGTAATTTGAACTATGTGGTTTGCAGTAAGTTGTTGACAGTATTTCGACTGGCTTCGATTTCGTTTCCTCGGCTATAGGAGTTCCCTGGAAGCAGAATAATTTTTGATTCACTCCGTATTTAGGGAGTTCATCCATTAAATACATAAGTTGCTGTTCGTTTCCTCCCCAGGACCGGGCGCCAGAAATATGTAATACGGTCATTTATAAATGTACATTTGAGACAAAGATAATTATTACAATTTAAGGCTGAAATTATCATTTATCATAAGTTTGCCAAGAGAATCTAACTTTGCACGTGCACAAAAATATTAGCGTTTTACATCTGTCTGCAACCAAAGACTGGGGTGGTGGAGAAAATCACCTGCTTAACCTTGTCACCCATGATTTGCCTGGAACAAACGATCAGCATTTTATTCTCTGTGCAAAGAATTCTGCTATTCATAAACGGCTTTCAGGCGAGAAAATCAATATTTATCCGGCTTTAATGTTGCATAAACTAAGCCTGAATTATGTATTCAGAATTATTTACCTGTGTAAAAAAAATAAGATAAATCTTATACACATCCATGACACCACAGCGCTGACATTAGCAGTGATGGCCACGAAATTTGCAGATCTACCCCGGTTTATTTTCAGTAAAAAAACTTCCTATCTTATTAAAGAAAGAAAGGGAACGCTTTATAAATACAATCATCCAAAAATTGCAAAAATCCTTTGTGTATCTAACAAAACGAAGGAAAACTGTAAAACTGCCATAGAAGATCACTCCAAGCTGGTAAGGGTATATCACGGCACCAATACGAATAAACTCTCAGTTCGAAACGACATTAATTTCAGAAAAAAACTCAGGCTTTCTGAAAATGAAATTTTAATAGGCAATATTGCAAATCATTGGAGATCTAAGAATCTTGCAACTTTCTTGGAATGCGCCAACCAGATAGTAAACATCAGAAAACAAAAAAATATTCATTTTATTCAAATAGGCCAGTTTACCAAGTACACCCCGGCCTTATTAAAACTTCAGAATGAACTTGATTTAAATAAGAACGTCCATTTTTTTAATGAAATTGATGATGCATCGGGTCTAATTCCGCAATTTGACATAAGCCTGGTCACCTCCCAAAGTGAGGGCTTACCCCAATTTATTTATGAAAGCTTTTATTATAAAGTCCCTGTTGTAAGCACCAACGTGGGCGGGATACCGGAAATAATTGAAGATGGTGTAAACGGCATGTTAAGCAATCCTTATAAACCACAATCTTTAGCAGATAAATTGATAGCTTTGCTGAATGATAAATTGAAGATAAAAGAATTCGCTGGATTATCGCATCAAAAACTCATTGAAAACTATACCACCAGGAAAATGGCTGAGCAAACCTTAGCTGAATATAAAAAAGTGCTTTATGGAAAGAATTGAACAAGAAGTTAGAAATTGCATAGATGTCCTGAAAAAAGGCGGACTTATACTCTACCCTACCGATACGGTTTGGGGGATAGGCTGTGATGCGACCAATGCAAATGCGGGAGATAAAGTCTTCCAACTTAAGAAGAGAGATGAATCGAAAGCATTGATCTGCCT
>CAXGBX010000325.1:0-2965 GCA_964008195.1 uncultured Flavobacteriaceae bacterium | reverse complement strand
TTACTATTGTAGAGGTAATTCTGGGAATTATAAAGCCGGTATTCTTAACCGACACGTTTCTTTTAGGAATGAGGTTGCTTAACTGGATATTTATCATCCTTACAATCTATAAAGCATACTATATTGCCTGGTCATTTATGCACCTTGAACATGAGACTAAGGGATTGCGAAGATCAGTAGTTTGGACGGCGGTCTTTCTAATGGCTTATTTAATATTTATCCTTCTTACGGAAGGTGGTTATATCTATGACGTTTATAAGTCTGGGCATGTAGCCTGGGATTTCTAACAAAAGTTAAAAACAATAGAAAAGGCGGTTTTATAGAACCGTCTTTTTATTTTTGTGGCACTTTGTAAAACTGGATTTTCATCTTATGAAAAAGTTTCTGGTACTCGGAATTCTGTTTGCCCTTCCCATTACCGCATATTTGTTTTTTGCGTCAGGAAAGAACAACTTCGCTAGATTACCTGTATTGACCGAAAAGGTGACTGATATTTCTAATTTTGACACAAATTCAGGAGAGAAAATTAGCTTTCAGGATCATATTAGCGTAGTCGCTTTCTTTGGTTCAAATCTTGAAAATATTAAAGGGAATACTTTCAATTTAGACAAGAAAATACTCGAAAAGTATTACGATTTTGATGATTTTCAATTCGTGTTGGTACTGCCGGAAGAAGCCAGGCAGGAAACAACCAATTATATTGAGAGTTTCAAAAAAATTACCGAGTCTTCTAAATGGAAAATAACCTATGCAACACCCGATGAGATAAAGGGAGTATTTAAAAGCTTAAAAACTCCTCACCGGTTAGATGATAATAGTTATTCCCCTTATGTATTTATTGTTGACAAAAAGTTAGCTCTGCGTGGGAGGGATGACGATAGCGATCATGGTGAACTTTATGGATACGATTCCCGGGATGTAGCTGAGTTAAGCAATAAAATGAATGATGATGTAAAGGTTATTTTGGCAGAATACCGTCTAGCACTGAAAAGGAATAATCCTAAAAATAATTAGAATGAAAAATTATTCATACGTAGGAATTTCATTGGTGATACTCATTTTCGGTATCATATTTATTCCGAAAATAATGGATAGGATAAGCGATGATAAAGTAGTCTCTTCAAACAGGCTGAATCAAAAGCGAGAGAAAGAATTTAAGGATGATGGGGTGCCACTGACATATATTGAAATTGATGGCGAAAAGAAGAAAGCGCCGCAATTCGAATTTGTAAATCAGGATGGTGATACAATCTCAAATAAGGATTATGCGGGAAAGGTTTATTTAGTTGAATTTTTCTTTACAACCTGTCCAACAATTTGCCCGATTATGAACAAGAACCTGGTAGAAATACAGGATGAGTTTGATGATAATTCAGATTTTGGAATTGCTTCTTTTACCATAGATCCCACTCATGATACTCCGCAGGTATTAGCAGAATATGCAGATAGCTATGGGATAGATCATCCCAACTGGCATCTAATGACTGGTGACAGGGAGAAAATTTATGAACTGGCCAATAAAGGTTTTGGATTGTATGCCGGTGAAGATGCCCAGGCTGCCGGTGGATTCGCCCATCAGGGTATGTTCGCTTTGGTAGATCAAGAAGGTTATATAAGATCCCGAAAAGATCAATTTGGGAACCCGGTAATTTATTATCGCGGTTCTGTAGAAAGGAAAAAATCTGTTGCCCAGGGAGAAGAAGCTCCTCAAATAGATATTCTAATAGAAGACATAAAAAAATTACTTTGAAAAAAGCTTTAAAAGAATCTGATAAAGTAGCGGTTCCAGTAATAATCGGACTGTCTATTGCGGTACCGGTTATCGTTTTGGTATTAATGTTATTACCTGAGCGTTATAATATTTTCGGAACAGACGCTATCACCTTTCCTCTTTTTCATGGGATGCTCAATTTTCTTACTGCTGTTCTTCTTATTATCGGGTTCTTTTTTATGAAAGCTGAAAAATATGTTCAGCATAGAAATACCATGATCGCGGCTTTTGGTCTTTCTGCGATTTTTTTGGTGAGTTACGTGCTTTCTAAAATTAGCAATGAACCTATACCTTATGGAGGTGAGGGGGTGTTGAGATATGTATACTTCTTTATTTTAATTACACACATAGTACTATCAGGGATCATTGTTCCTTTGGTATTATTTACCATGTACCGTGGCCTGAGTGGGCAATATGATAAACATTCCAGGGTAGCGAGATGGACTTTTCCCATTTGGCTATATGTTGCCATTACCGGAGTTCTGGTCTTTTTATTTATGATGCCTTACTATTAAAATTGCTGGTAATTGTTTAATTTTGAGAAGTTTCAGAAAGTGTATAGGATGATGAATGTAAAAAATATACTAATTATCTTTTTAGTGCTTTTCCTTATCCCTGATTTTGCGGAAGCTCAATGTTCCATGTGCAGGGCTGTGTTAGAAAGTGAAGCTGATCAAAGTACCGCCAAAGGAATAAATGATGGAATTCTTTATCTGATGATTTTCCCATATTTGCTAATAGGAGGGGTGGGTTACTTTATATACAGATCACGAAAGAATAGAAAGAAAACTTCGCCAGAAGTGTGATTCTAGCCTTAAACAAGCTTAAAAATAAACACTTTTAAGTTTTATTGTAACATTTTATTTTTTTGATAGTCTTATTAAGTAGGGAGTCATTTTCCTGTTTAATAATCATCAATCATGATAGAAATATCCAATCTTCACAAATCCTATAAAATGGGAGCTAATTCGCTCCATGTTCTCAAAGGAATTAATCTTAATATTAAAGAAGGTGAACTTGTTTCCATAATGGGTTCTTCCGGATCGGGAAAATCTACTTTGCTCAACATACTCGGCATGCTGGATGAAGCCGATGAAGGTTCTTATGTTCTTGATGGAGTTCCTATTAAAGGTCTTAACGAAAAGAAAGCCGCACAATACCGCAACAAATTTCTTGGATTTATATCAACAAAAA
>CAXGBX010000324.1:0-2981 GCA_964008195.1 uncultured Flavobacteriaceae bacterium | reverse complement strand
AGTAGGATTTCATTTAGCTAAATTACTTTCCTTTGAATCTCAGGATATCACGCTAATTGACCCCAACAGAGATAATCTTGCTTATGCAGATACTCATTTGGACATTAGAACGATAAAGGGAGATGCAAGTTCTATCAGAATTCTTAAGGAAGCTCAGGTGAAGCATACAGATATGGTAATAAGTGTAACCTCAAGTGAGGCGACAAATATTACGGTTTGTGTATTGGCTAAACAATTAGGAGCTAAAAGAACAATTGCCAGGATTTCTAATACAGAATTTCTTGAAAACCAGGGAGAACTCGGTTTTACCAGGTTTGGTATAGACGAATTAATTTCTCCTGAAGCACTTGCTGCACGGGAAATCGAATTACTTCTCAATCAATCTGCATTTAACGATAGTTATGAGTTTGAAGAAGGAGCTTTAACAATGATTGGAGTAAGCCTTTCAAGAACAGCAACTTTTGTGGGCAAAACTGTGAAAGAAGCTGCCAGGATCTTCCCGGAACTTAATTTTGTTCCTATAGCTATACAAAGATTTGGTACACAGTACACTCTTATTCCGAGAGGGGATACTCAATTCAAAGACGGTGATCAGGTATATTTTATCACGCTTAAAAATGGGGTTGAAGAGTTGTATAAATTAACGGGAAAAGTCAGGCAGGAAATTAAGAATGTCATGGTTCTTGGAGGAAGTAAGATTGGTAGAAAGACCGCACAGGATCTCAGTAGAAATAATTTTAATATTAAGCTTGTTGAGAAGGATAGGGACAAGGCTTATGAGCTTGCAGATGAACTTCCTGAAACTTTGATTATTAATGGTGATGGACGAAATGTGGAGCTTCTGGAGGAAGAAAACATCCATGATATGGATGCCTTTATTGCGGTTACAGGAAATTCTGAAACCAATATCATGTCCTGTCTTGTAGCGAAATCGAAAAGTGTAAAGAAAACCATTGCACTGGTAGAAAATATGGATTATTTTCAACTAAGCCACTCTATCGGAATTGATACGTTGATAAATAAAAAATTATTGGCCGCGAATAATATTTTCCGATTCGTGAGAAAAGGAGAAGTAGTAGCGATGACCAAATTGAATAATATGAATGCCGAATTGCTGGAATTCATAGTGAAGCCTAAATCTCAGGTAAGCAATAAGAAAATTAAAGATCTGGATTTTCCGAGATCTGCAATTATCGGCGGGATTATTCGAAATGGTAACGGATTAATTGCTCTTGGGGAATTTCTTATTAAACCGGGAGACAGAATTGTTGTTTGTTGCTTACCTCGTTCTATTAATAAGGTTGAAAAACTTTTCCTGTAATGCCCAGACTGAATTATCAAATAATTCTTCATGTAATGGGCTTATTGTTGCTTTGCAATGGTGGGTTTATGTTGCTGGCTACCCTGGTTAGCTGGTATTATGAAGATGGTGTAACGCTGGAAATTTCAACGGCTGCCCTAATCACGTTATTTATAGGAACGCTTTTTATGTTCACTACGCGTGGGCATAGTAAAGAAGTGAAAATAAGAGAAGGCTATATTATTGTCACCTTTGGGTGGATTTTCATGGCTTTAAGTGGTTCTTTACCATACGTTATCAGTGAATCCATTCCACGATTTACCAACGCATTTTTTGAAACAATGTCTGGTTATACTACTACCGGAGCTTCAATTTTAAACGATATAGAGGCAATCCCGAAGGGGATACTTTTCTGGAGAAGTTTGACGCACTGGATAGGCGGGATGGGGATTATTGTATTAGCAATTGCTATTCTACCGTTGTTAGGTATTGGCGGAATGCAGCTATTTACCGCGGAATCGCCCGGTCCAAGTGCTGATAAATTAAAACCCAGAATTCGAGATACCGCGAAAAGATTATGGTTGATCTATGTGTCTTATACCTTAGCTGAAACCATTTTATTATGGGTTGCTGGAATGACCTTTTTCGACGCCATTAACCACGCCTTTAGCACACTCTCTACAGGAGGTTTTTCAACTAAAAATGCCAGCCTGGCTTACTGGAACGATAATCCTATAATTCAGTATATCGTTATATTATTCATGTTACTGGCAGGAAGCAACTTCGTTTTAAGCTATTTTGCTTTTAAAGGTAGAGTTAGCAAAGTACTGCATGATGATGAATTTAAATGGTATATCTATTTTATAATAGGCTTTACTGCAATTTCATCTTTGATCGTCTATCTTCAGGCAGATGTTAGTATCTCTTCTATTGATCATCCTATGGTTTGGGGCGAGGGGGAAAGTGCCTTCAGGCATTCATTATTTCAGGTTTTAACCATCATTACCACTACCGGTTTCGTTTCAGCAGATTATACCATGTGGACACCTTTCTTAACCATACTATATTTCGGACTTTTCTTTCTAGGAGGATCTGCAGGTTCCACTGCCGGAGGAGTAAAAGTGATGCGCCATATTATTATGATAAAAAATGGTATTATAGAATTTAAAAGGACACTGCATCCAAACGCTATTTTACCGGTAAGATTTAATGGAAAGTCTATAAGCAAGGAAATTGTTTTTAATATCCTTGGATTTTTCATTCTCTATATGCTTTCATTTATCATAGGCGCTACGGTTTTTGCTTCCATGGGTCTAGATTTTGAAACGGCTATTGGTGGTGCCGCATCTTCTTTAGGGAATATTGGTCCCGCCTTTGGTGGATTAAGTCCTGTGAATAATTTTGACATGCTTCCTGATTTTGGGAAATGGTGGTCCACTTTTTTAATGCTGATAGGAAGGCTTGAATTGTTTACCGTTTTAATTATTCTAACGCCATTTTTCTGGAGAAATAGATAATGAACTCGTTTAAACTTTTTTAATTGGCTAAACAATTGCCTTTTGAACCCATTTTACGCTTTTTTTTCATTCCGTTAGCCCTGCTCTGCAACTCAAAAAAGTCTTCAACTGGCTTCAAAATTGCTAATTTTCGCTACAATCCTAAAAGTTTAAATGAGTTCAAT
>CAXGBX010000323.1:0-2991 GCA_964008195.1 uncultured Flavobacteriaceae bacterium | reverse complement strand
TCTTCTCTTCGCTACGCTCTGTTCAAAATAGACATTTTAAGATTGTCACTTTTAGTGAAACGAAGAGTCTCAAGACGTTGAGGAGTGGTAGAAATTCTTCACTTCGCTTGCGCTGCGTTCAGAATGGACAAAACAGTATAGCCTTTCAATTAGAACATACATTTTAAGAATGTCACTCTGAGTGCAGCGAAGAGTCTCAGGGTGCTGGTAAGTGGTAGGGATTCTTCACTGCGCTTTCGATCCGTTGAGAATGGACAAAATATGGAGGGTAACATGTTTAAAAATTTTTCAGCTAGCTTTTTTCCTTAACGTGATCTAAGCTGTTATAATCTCTCTATATTTATTTTTTTCAAAAAAGAAACAATAAGCCTATATGCGCATAATTAATGCCTATCAAAATAACCTTAAAAATATAGATCTAGAGATTCCCGAGAATCAGTTAATTGTGGTGACCGGGTTATCAGGTTCGGGAAAATCATCGCTGGCCATGGATGTTATTGCCAATGAGGGATACCGTTATTTTCTGGAAAGTCTCCCTGCATATAGTCAGCAAAACGCACAATTAATTCCCACTGCAGAGGTGGATGATATTGAAGGTCTACCACCGGTGATCAGGGTAGAGCAATCAAAGGGTTTCCAGTCAATCAAAGCTACTTTTGGGACCCTGTCTGAGCTTAGTGCTGTCTTTAGAATTTTATTTGCCCGCTATTCGGGTAAGGAAACTATGAGTAAATCGCTCTTTTCCTTTAATCATCCAAAAGGGGCTTGCGAGCACTGTCGCGGAATTGGTGAAGCTGAATATATCGACCTTAAAAAATTGGTGGGAGATGAAAATAAAACGCTTAGAGAAGGCGCCATTACCACCACCTTACCTAATGGCTATATTGTATATTCCCAAATTACCGTAGATGAATTAAATAAAGTATGTAAAGAGCATGGTTTTGATGTGGACATTCCCTGGAAGGAATTATCTGAGGAGCAGAAAGATGTAATTTTAAATGGAAGCGATCGCATTAAAGTTTTTTATGGAAAACATAGCATAGAGTCCCGACTACGATGGAAAGGTTTTAAGGCAAAGCCCAGGGAAGAAGGTTTTTATAAAGGAATTCTTCCTATCATGAATAATATTTTAAGACTTGATCGAAATCCAAATATCTTAAAATTTGTAAGTTCCAGTATTTGTCCAGATTGTGAGGGCGCACGTATCAAACCGGAACATTTAAAATTTAGATGGAAAGGCCTGAATTTTAATGCCTGGATGAACCTGTCATTAAACGAATTATATGATAGCCTGAAAGGTCAGGATCTCGTAGCCGGTGAGCAAATCCTGGTTGATAAGATTTGTGATCAACTATTTGATCTAATCAGGCTTGGAATGGGAGAATATACCCTGAACACTCCAAGCACTGATATATCCTCAGGTGATGCACAGCGAATTAAACTAATTAGACAGGTAAACAGCAGCTTACAGGGAATTCTTTATGTATTTGATGAACCTTCTATTGGTTTATCTGAAGATTATCAGGATTATTTACGACATATTCTGAATCGTTTAATTAGTCGTGGAAATACGGTGATGGTAGTGGAACACGATCTGAATTTTATCAAATCTGCCGACTGGATCGTAGAATTAGGCCCGAAAGCCGGGATAGAGGGCGGAGAAGTTATTTTTAACGGATCTATTCAGGAATTTCTCAATGCTGAAGGAATCTCCAGTCCCACTTTAGCCGAATTGCGCAACACCACTTCCAAAAATGATAAAGAATCTAAGCAAGAGTCGGTAGATTCATTTCAGCCTAAATCAGGGGAATTGACGGTGGTAAATAGAAAAACAGCTGAGATCCAGGAAAGCCTTTCCGAATATTGTGAAGAAAATGATCTGAAATTACTCAAAGTAACAGATCAACCCATTGGGAAAACACCAAGAAGCAATCCCGCCACATATACAGGTTTAGCTGATAAAATTCGTTATCTACTGGCTAAATCTCCGGAAGCGAAAACCCTGAAGCTTACGAAAACCGCCTTTTCTTTCAATAATAAACGAGGGAGATGTGAAGCCTGCGAGGGAGCCGGCGTGATTACGCTTTCTATGAATGTAATGGGAACGATTAACCAGGTTTGCCCGCGCTGTAATGGAAAACGTTTTAAGGCTGATGTATTGCAAGTATATTGGAATAAAAAGAATATTTCAGATATCTATAATTTGAGTATTTCGGAAGCCTACGATTTTTTTTCCGAAGAGAAACAGATTAAAAAAATCCTTTCTTTGATGCTGCAGCTGGGACTCGGGTATATCAAACTGGGTCAGCCTTCTAATACCTTGTCTGGCGGTGAAGCGCAGCGTATTAAACTAACAAAGCATTTCGCAAAGCAATCTAAAAAGACGCTTTTATTGCTTGAAGAACCCAGTATTGGGTTACATCAGCAAAATGTAAGAGAACTGCTAAAAGCTTTGCATCAGCTAAAAGCACAAACAGCAGGGATTATTTGTTTTGAAAACCATCCACTTTTTAGATCTTCTTGTGATACGTTAGTTGATAATGCTTCGAAAACTCTGGCGGTAAAGCCAAAAAAAGTAGTAGATCAACGCCAGGATGTGATTTCCATCAAAGGAGCTAGAACACATTATCTTAAAGACCTGGACATAGATTTGCCAAAGAATCAATTATCGGTAGTTACAGGAATTTCGGGTTCGGGCAAATCTTCTCTGGTTATTGACACCCTTCACGGCTACGGATTGCAGGAAATGACGAAGCAATTTTCGGCTTATCAGCAGTCTAGGGTAGGCGTAAATTTTCAATTTGAGGTAGATCATATTGAAGGACTTAGTCCCACCATTTGCATAACGCGTAAGACAAAAAGCTTTACAGAACGTTCTGATATCGCGAAGCAAACAGGAATAGATAAAATGTTGCGATTTGCTTTTTCCAGAAGAGCGCAATATGAAGGGGAAGAATTATCTGCAAGTCATTTTTCTAATAATCATGAATT
>CAXGBX010000322.1:0-2998 GCA_964008195.1 uncultured Flavobacteriaceae bacterium | reverse complement strand
TCAATGTTGGAAGTTTTAAAAATGCTTGCATTAGAACTGGAAGGACCAAGTGGAATATTTGCATCCAGTTCTGTCCACTCAGTAGTTCCGGGGTCACCGGTAAAATTTTGAGTGATATAAACCTCTAATATCAAGCCTTTGTCATACGATGAAAGAATATCAAAACTCAAAATCTCATCTGCTGAATTGTCCAGATCTATTCCAGGGGTAACGAGCCAGGCTTCTAACGGACTTTCATTGGTATTATATGCTGAAATTCGTAAAATTCTGTTTCCCGCAGATAAGGCTGGTGTAAACTTCTTCTCTCCCCCGCTTACATTAAGATTGGTCCAGCCTCTGGAGTTTAATATCGTGTTTGATGTTACACCATCAAAATTTTCTTCAAATAATATCTTTGACCCTTCATTCAAATTTTCACCACAATCCAGATATTCCGTATCGCACCGATCTCCATTCATTTGCAATGCATCTGGAAAATTTACCACGATTACATAATGTTCATCATAAAAGTCACGGGTTAGAACGCCCTCAATACTTCCTGATCCGTTTGGAATAAGCAACGATTTAAAATTAGAAAAAGTACTGGTGCTCATAAAAACGGTTTCTCCGGTTTCACAACTTTCAAGCTGACGTTCTCCATCATATTGATCGGCAGGATTAGAAGCAAAGGAAAAAACCTGATTTTCTTTTACGAGGTTTCGATCAAATTGAATATCCCGAACGCTAACATATAAATTCTTTAACTCGGGATTGAATTCTGAGATTTCAATCTCAAGCGGTATTATTTCCAGGGTAGTTTCTGATCTAATAATATGGTCATCGATCAATGAATTTGGGATGGCCACTACATCCCCCAAATTCTGTATCCCCAGCTGCAAAACCCCATTATTATACCATAAACTTAAACCATCCAGCTTTACATAAATTTTTCTCCCAATATTAAATGTCTCAAATAGCGAATTATGATCCAGCAACAAATGAATTCCCGAAGTAGGGTTTGAAGGCTTATCCTGCACAACTAATTCTTTATAAAAATTCCCACCAGCATCGCTCGAAATCACATAAGCTTCAAACCAGGTATCGGTTTCCCGGAAGCTATAAATAGCTTCCGTTTCAAAATTGAAATTCCCTTTAACCGCAGCAATATTTGTTATATTCCCTTCAATTTCGATCTCTGAAACTGCCAGTTCTGGTGTTTCAAAATCATCTGTTTTCACACATCCCATCAATATAAAAACAACCAGTAAGCTAAAAATTTTAATATTCTTCATCTCTTTCAGATTAAAACCTTAAATAAACATTCACAAAAAAAGTAGTCCCCTGGCCATACCAGTATTTATTTGAAAAAAGTGGCAATTCACGATCTATATCTTCCTTTAGACTTCTGTAATTAGAATTCCTGGCCTGCTCATAGCCACCACTCTTATATAGAACGTCCAGTACGTTATTCAGGCTAATAAAAGTTCCCAGATACTTATCTTTTATACGCCAGGATTTCCCGCCAACTAGATTGGTTAGATAATAAGTCTCAAATTTCTCCTGCTTTAAAAATTCTGAAGCCATCTCGGGATCATAATCCAACAATGGCAATCCGTCATAATCCTGCTGAAAATTTAAAGTTCTGGTGAGGGGGTTTATATCTACAAAGCCATTGGCAAAATAATTTAAACTCACACCAAACCACCAGAAATCCGGGTCTCGGTATTCAAAACTAACTTGCGCAGCCGTTTGTGGCCCTCCGGAAAGATGATATTTCTTAAGATACGCCTTACCATAATTAAGATTGTCCTCAAAGGAAGCAGAATTCAACGATAGGTTTGGATTGTTCGCATAAATATATTCGCCCAGAGCCATGGCTGCTTTTAGTTTTAAGGTAGAAGTAACCTGGGACTCCAATCCCAGTTCAAGACCATAATACTTTTTATCCATATCACTTAAAACTTCCTGTACAAATGCGGAAGTAGTTTCCCTTTCTAAACCAGACAATCCATCGGCGAAATAATAAGATACTTCTGTGATATCACTAATTTTGGTATAATACCCCGTAATTCTCCAATTAAGGAAGGACGATCTATACCTGTAAGAAAGGTCGCCGGTTAAAATTTTCTCCTGGGATAAATCTTCTACCAGAAAATTATTCTGCCTGGGATTAATGAAAGTATTTCTGTAGCCGGGCGCTTTGGTTAAATATCCGGTATTGAATTCCAGATGCTGCCGACCGGAAAATTTATAAATTCCCCCGGTTTTTATTCCATAATTGAAAAAATCTACCACCTCACTTTCTCCAAGAGAATTCTCCGGAAACACTCCGTTTTGGAATCGCCCGGTTCTCTGATAATTGATTGTTTCAATATTCCCGGCTAAATAGGCTTCCAATTTATTCTCTGTCCATTGCAACTGAGTAAAAAGTTCGGTTTCTTTTGCATTGATATCATAATTGTATTTATACCTGTCGCCTTCAGTAACCATTCTGTTTATATTTTGCAAATCACTTTGAGCAGACAATCCGCTAATTTCCCCCAATTCATCCTGAACAAAAACATCGATATCCAGGAACCTGTTTCCGCCTAACAGATCCTTGATCCTGGAAAAATTCTGGCTTTTTAATTTCTGATATCTTATTGCTGAATTCAACTTCAAATTATCTAGAAGCTGCCAGTCTAAATTAAATTGCAGATTTAACTGATTATCCTGATTTACATCTTCGGCTAATGCATAGATTGAATTCCCATTAAAATTGCTGTTAGCCAGATATAAAGAATTCCAGTCTATCTGAGCATTTTCAATAAATTCAGCACGACTCCGAAAAGCGGCTTCAAAATTCTGATTGTTTTCAAACCTTAGAAAATAGGAAGGCAGTTTTTGATAATAAGATGGATCAGGATTTGCACCACCTCCCAAAAAATTATTCTGCCCATCCATTGCATTTAAATTAGTACCGCCATAATCTATCCTGGAATTAGAAATTTCTCCAAACTGATAGGCGATACTGGTATTC
>CAXGBX010000321.1:0-3014 GCA_964008195.1 uncultured Flavobacteriaceae bacterium | reverse complement strand
CGGATGAAGGCGTGGAATATCTAAAATCTCAATTTCCGGAAAATTCTAAATTATGGATTGCCACAATTGATCAAGAATTGGATGAAAACGGATATATTGTTCCTGGTCTAGGTGACGCCGGAGATCTGTGCTTCGGAAATAAACTTCAACATTAGAAAGGATATCCTATAGCAAAATTAAATACGGGACTTCCAAAATCATTAACCCATCTTTCACCTAAAGGCTTTCTGGGATCATGCATAGGAAATGCCAGGTCAAACCTTATCACAAAGCTTTGAATATCTATTCGCAAACCAGCGCCTGCCCCTATCCCTAGTTCATTCATAAAATCTGAACTGAATTTACCTGAGCCGCCATCTACATTGGTAGTTTCAAGCTGTCTTTCAGAAGTCCATACGTTACCGGCATCTATAAAAAATGCACCGTTTAAATAGGTGACTATTGGAAATCTATATTCTGCATTGGCCTCTAACCGAATATTCCCGGTTTGTTCCCGATAGCCAATATCATCTGAATTATCTGGTTCTTCTGGATCTTCTGGATCTGGTGGAACTAAATTTTCTTCAGTAGGATCAAAAGTTCCCGGCCCTAAAGATCTTGTTCTGAAAGCTCTTACACTATATGGCCCTCCTGAAAAATACTGCTTGCTAAAAGGCATTACATCTGAATTTCCATAAGGAAGTCCATAACCAGCGAACAATCTTGTGGCGATCACATGCTCATTACCAAGCCTGAAATGATACCTGAAATCTGCATCTAATTTTGCGTACTGGGCGTACTCAAGACCAAAAACTTCCTTTTTGCCACTTTCTGCTTCTTTCCCGATCAAACTCATACTATTCCCGGCAATATCAACATTGGTGTTCAGGAAAAAAACATGACTCTTGTTAGCATCTATCAATCCGTTATAAATAAAGGAATAAGTAAGCCCGGAAATAAACTCCTGGTCAAAACTGCTCTCCAGGAAAGGGCTTTCGTCCAAAACATCCTGAAATTCCTCAGTCACATCTGTAAGACTTACGTAATTTAAACTAATAGGGTTAAATTCATGAGAAACATACCTGTTAGCATTCCATAAATATCCAAAAGATGCATTGAGCGACCCCAGGGTAAATAACTCACTTCTTCTTAGAAAATCCCCTCCAAGGCTTATTTTGGTTTTAGGAATATCATATTTGAAAAAGTCTTTGCTGAAAGTGATAGGAAACAATAAACGAGGAATTATTAAATCGTTTGTAATTCCTAATTGCAGTGAATTTCTTCCGGCCGTACTACCACTACTTAACTGAAATTCATAACCTAAATTTGCAGATATTCGAAGGCTTTCCCCTCCCTGGAATAAGTTTCTATTCAGAAATGAAAGCGCTAAATGTGGCCCGGCAAAACTGTTGGATTTTGTGACGGCCTGTAATTCTGCCCTCACCGCACGCTTTTTTAATGGTGATAGAAATATATTGGCTTCTAATAAGCCGATATTATCGGCAGCCAGCGTATCAACTTCATCATATCTAATATTCACAAATTTATAAGCCCCTATAGATCCAAGCCTTCTACTGGTATTTCTCGATTTTTCCGGACTGTAATAGTCCCCGGTTTCAATTAAAATGTATGGATCTAAATATTTCGGCTTAAAAAAAAGCTCATCCTGAAGAAAGTTTTTGTCTTCATACCTTTTATAATTATTGGTAACAGAATCCTCGTCCACGTTATAATTTGCATAAACATTTACGTTGGAAATCTTATAAGGAATTACAGATTTTGAAGGAACATCTTTTTTCAATCTAAGAAACAGATCGAATTTTTTTTGATCGTATTGGTTCGTATCTGCTTCAAATATTAAAAATCCGGGATTAAAATTATAATACCCCTCTTTTTTCAGATTACGATCTATACGTTCACGCTCTAGTTTTAGTTTTGGTAAATCAAAACGCATATCATCTTCCAGGACTGTTTCTTCAATATTTTTCTTAATATCCTTATATACAAGTAGGGAATCTGAATCCAGCTGGTAAGTTTCCAGGATATATGGATCTGGGAGCGTAAGTTGATAAGAAATGGAAGCCGTCTTGGAATCCTCATTCCTATCTGGTTCAGAGCTTACCCTACTATAAAAGAAACCTCTATTCTCTACCCGGTTCAAAAGAAGGTCTTCGGTATTTACAAGATCTACATTGGAAAGGTACACAGGTTCTTCTCCAATTTTTTTATTCAGGAACTTATTTATAAAACCTGGCTTTTCACGTTGAGCCTTGTAATAGAAATACAAGCCTGGTCGCATCCCGAGAATTTTAGAATTAGGCTGTGGCCTTAAGACACTGGTTAGTTCAGTTTTAAGTTCCTGCTTATCTGCAATAGTAGTATCTGATTCTATATTAATATCAGCTCCGGTATACAGAAATTCATCTTCAGGAATAAATTTCTCTACACTACAAGCCTGAAGAAGACCAAGGAGAATAAACAATATGGCTGAATACCTAATTTTCATTTTCTGTAGTTTCTGATTTTTCCGGCTCTTTATCATCTTCATTCTTTACATTCTCCATCACAGCCTTTTCAAACATATTCTTGAATTTATTGAATTCTTTGGTAAAAATGAGAGCGATTCCACTAACTACTAACTGCCCATCTATCACATTTTCGTATTGACTTCTACTAAAGCCCTTTAAACGCCAAATCCCGTTCTCGTCAAGGAGATAAGAAATCCCTACATTTCCAATTAGTGGAGTTGAAGCCTGCCCCTGCTGATTTCCTCCCTGAATATCCACATCACTTCCAACTTCAACTATTAAACGATCTTCAAGAAATGCTTTTTGTGCATTTATCCCTAGCTGGGTTCTTTCTTCCGCATTCGCGCCCTGATAATCGGTAAAACTATCTACGTCAAAATTAAGCTGAACCCCACTCTCACCAAGAATTTTACCTGAAAGCATATTCAGTTGGTCAGATAATGCCGAGTTGAGATTATCCCTGGCTACGGCCATAGTACCACCTCCACTACCATCGCTGCCAGATTC
>CAXGBX010000320.1:0-3029 GCA_964008195.1 uncultured Flavobacteriaceae bacterium | reverse complement strand
ATATTAAAGGTGTTACTTTTTTAGTAACGCCTTTTTTTATACCCAAACGCTTCTTAAATTTATCACGAACACAACTTTTAGCGAATACAACTCATAATCATGCCTAAAAACAAAGACATCAAGTGCGTTTTAATTATAGGTTCAGGTCCAATAATTATTGGCCAGGCCTGTGAATTCGATTATTCCGGAACTCAATCCCTTCGTTCATTAAGGGAAGACGGGATAAAAACTATTCTGATCAATTCAAATCCTGCAACCATCATGACAGATCCTTCCATGGCTGATCATGTGTATTTGAAACCACTAACCACAAAATCTATTATAGAGATACTTAAAGAACATTCAGAGATTGATGCGGTTCTACCCACCATGGGCGGGCAAACAGCTTTAAATTTATGTATAGAAGCTGATGAAAAAGGTATCTGGAGCGATTATAATGTAAAATTAATAGGTGTAGATATTGATGCCATCAATATTTGTGAGGATAGGGAACAGTTTAAGCAATTGATGGGGAGAATTGGAATACCTGTAGCTCCTGCAAAAACGGTAACATCTTACCTGCAAGGTAAAGAGGTTGCTCAGGAATTTGGATATCCGCTTGTAATAAGGGCTTCCTTTACCCTTGGAGGCGGAGGCGCTGGTTTTGTTCATCGTGCCGAAGATTTTGACGAAATGCTCACCTACGGTTTAGAGACATCTCCAATACATGAAGTGCTCATTGATAAAGCTCTATTAGGTTGGAAAGAGTATGAGGTGGAATTATTAAGGGATAGGAATGATAATGTTGTGATCATTTGTACCGTTGAAAATATGGATCCAATGGGGATCCATACCGGAGATTCTATTACTGTGGCACCGGCTATGACTTTAAGTGACAGCGCTTTTCAGAGAATGAGGGACATGGCTATAAAAATGATGCGCAGCATTGGTGATTTTGCCGGTGGTTGTAACGTACAATTTGCAGTTAGTCCAGATGAGAAAGAAGATATCTATGCCATCGAGATCAATCCTCGGGTATCACGTTCTTCGGCTCTGGCTTCAAAAGCTACCGGATATCCTATTGCTAAAGTGGCTACCAAGCTAGCTTTGGGTTACCACCTTGATGAACTTGATAACCAGATAACCAAATCTACTTCAGCTTTATTCGAGCCTTCACTGGACTATGTGATTGTTAAGATACCTCGCTGGAATTTTGATAAATTTGAAGGAGCCGATCGTACTCTGGGTCTTCAAATGAAATCTGTAGGAGAGGTGATGGGAATTGGTAGATCTTTTCAGGAAGCACTGCATAAGGCTACGCAGTCATTAGAGATTAAACGTAATGGTCTTGGTGCAGACGGTAAAGGCTATAAAGATTATGACCAGATCATCGATAAACTTACCAACCCAAGTTGGGATAGGGTTTTTGTGATCTATGATGCTATTCAAATGGGAATTCCTTTGAGTAGAATACATGAGATCACTAAAATAGACATGTGGTTCTTGAGACAGTATGAAGAACTTCATGCCCTGGATGTGGAAATATCAAAGTTTGATATTAATTCACTTCCTAAAGAATTATTGCTGGAAGCTAAGCAAAAAGGTTTTGCCGATAGACAAATAGCCCACATGCTGGATTGTCTGGAAAGTGAAGTTTATAATAAAAGAGAAGAACTAGGGGTCAATAGGGTTTATAAGCTAGTCGATACCTGTGCTGCAGAGTTTAAAGCTGAAACTCCCTATTATTATTCAACATTCGAAGAAGGAATTCTTTCTAAAGATGGAGAATTTTATACTTCTAATGAAAGTAAGGTTTCTGATAAAAAGAAGATCATTGTACTTGGTTCAGGCCCAAATAGAATAGGTCAGGGGATTGAATTTGATTACAGCTGCGTTCATGGAGTACTTGCTGCTGCAGAATGTGGTTATGAAACAATCATGATCAACTGTAATCCTGAAACAGTTTCAACAGATTTTGATATTGCTGACAAATTATACTTTGAACCGGTTTTCTGGGAGCATATCTACGATATTATCAGACATGAGAAGCCTGAGGGTGTAATCGTTCAGCTTGGAGGACAAACAGCACTTAAGTTAGCCGAGAAGCTTGACAGGTACGGAATTAAAATTATGGGAACCAGTTTTGAAGCCCTTGATCTTGCAGAAGACCGCGGTAGTTTTTCAAAATTACTTCAGGCAAACGATATCCCTTATCCAGATTTCGGTGTAGCAGAGAATGCCGATGAAGCACTTGCACTGGCAGATGAACTTGATTTTCCTATCCTGGTAAGACCTTCTTACGTTCTTGGCGGGCAGGGGATGAAAATTGTAATTAATAAGGATGAATTAGAAGAACATGTAGTTGATCTCCTGAGAAAGATCCCAAATAATAAACTGCTTCTGGATCACTATCTCGATGGCGCCATAGAAGCAGAGGCAGATGCGATTTGTGATGGGGAAGATGTTTATATCATTGGGATTATGGAGCATATTGAACCTTGCGGAATCCATTCCGGTGATTCGCATGCGTTACTCCCTCCATTTAATCTTGGGGATTTGGTGATGGAACAGATAAAAGATCATACTAAAAAGATCGCCCTGGCACTGAATACTGTGGGTCTTATAAATATTCAATTTGCAATTAAAGACGAAAAAGTTTATATCATTGAAGCGAATCCAAGAGCATCCAGGACGGTTCCTTTTATCGCCAAGGCGTATAAAGAACCATATGTTAACTACGCTACAAAAGTGATGCTTGGAGAGAAGAAGGTAAAGGATTTCAAATTCAATCCTCAGTTGGATGGATACGCGATTAAACAACCGGTTTTCTCTTTTAATAAATTTCAGAAAGTTAATAAACAGCTTGGCCCGGAAATGAAAAGTACCGGGGAAAGTATACTTTTTATTGATAATTTGAAAGACGATGAATTCTACGATCTTTATTCAAGACGTAAAATGTATTTAAGTAAATAGAATAACTCAATATTTTATAGAAGTCATCCTATGTTTGTAATCTATTGGTTTGGTTTGTAATGAGAAAGGTTAATTTT
>CAXGBX010000319.1:0-3033 GCA_964008195.1 uncultured Flavobacteriaceae bacterium | reverse complement strand
TGAAATTGCAATATCCTTAGGAAGCATTGAATTCAGCTTATATTTCAAAAGATCAGCATCTATGGAATCCTGATTGTCAAAATGAGCAAACATTTGCCTTGCGTGAACCCCTGAATCTGTTCTTCCGGCTCCCACAATTTCTACGAAAACACGCAAAATTTTGCTTAGATTATTTTCCAGAAGCTCCTGAACACTAATAGAGTTCGGCTGATTTTGCCAACCATGATAGGCTTTTCCAAAATATGAGAGTTCTATAAAATACCGCAAGCTCCGCTTTATTTTTATATTTGCGAAATGCAAAGATAAGGCAATTATAGCAAGGAAAAAGTCTTTAAAGCCCATCCTTTGGAAAACGAAATTTAAAAAATTTTACGATTTGAAAAACATCCTCCTTCTTAGTGATACTCATGGACATATGGACGACCGGATTCTTCATTATGCTGAACAGGCTGATGAAATTTGGCATGCGGGAGATATTGGAAGCCTTGAAGTGACTGATGAGCTGGAAGCTGTAAAACCACTAAAGGCTGTTTACGGCAATATTGATAACGCTGAAATTCGAAAGGAATTTCCGCTAAATAATAGATTTATGTGCGAAGATGTTGATGTTTGGATCACGCATATTGGTGGTTATCCCGGGCGGTATTCCCCCGCCATCAAGGAAGCCATTAAACAAGATCCTCCAAAGATTTTTATATCTGGTCACTCCCACATTTTAAAGGTGATGAATGACAAAAGCCTGAATTTACTCCATATGAACCCCGGTGCTGCAGGCAAACAGGGATTTCACAAAAAGAGAACCATGCTAAGATTCAAAATTAATGGAAAAGAGATCAGCGACCTTGAAGTTATTGAACTGGAATAATCAAAAAACCCGAAGCTTTCACTTCGGGTTTTTCACGCACTAATACTACTAAGATGATAGGCTTATCGTAATCGGTCAACAGATTTTACGAGATCTTCGTCCTTTTTGATGGCCTTATTGGCCAGAACAATAAAAACGATAGAAATAATAGGAAGAAACATCCCAATACCCTTCTCAGAAATATCAATTTCTCCAGGTAAAGTTAGAGACCAATAAACAAACACTCCTAGTAAAAAAAGGTTCAATATTATATTAAGACGCCCCAAAACAAATTGAAGCTTTCTATTTTTAAACATAAAAATACTCACCAAAGAAATAGCCGCAGAACCCAAAAACATCCCGAAGGCAACTAACTGGTCCTGGGCATAAACTTCTACACCTGCTGAATTAGTCCAGAGTGAAAATACGAATATAAGACCTGCCGCCGTTATAGCTGCTAAAAATAAATAAACAGTTTGTATTCTTTGGAGCATATTTATTGCTATTGCCGCACAAAAATAAAAGATTCTTTTTAGAATTACTGTGTAAAAGTTTAAAATAAAGTTGTATTATTGCAGGAACATTTCGTAACCCATTCAACGTTGGTTACTTAAGTCTCCAAAACTTTTTATTCTTCTTTGAGAAGTTTTTAAAATCAATCCAAAAAAAATTATTTAAACGTATTCATGTTTGAAATTTCAGAATTAAAAGCTAAAAAGCTTCCTGAACTTAAGGAAATTGCTCAAACGCTTAATGTTCCTAAGTATAAAACTTTAAAAAAACTAGATTTGGTGTATCAGATTCTGGACTACCAGGCATCAAATCCTGCAAAAGTAAAAGAGGTTCTTACAGATGAGAAGCAAGATCAGCCTAAGGAAAAGGAATCGAAACCTACCAAAGTAGGTGCAAATAAGAAGCCACCAAGGCATTCTTCTAATTCCAATCCAAAATCTTCTCCGTCTAAGCCTTCAGGAAAAGATTCCTCTAATGCTTCTAAAAAAGAAGATAAAAGGGATGACAAAAGAAATACCACATCTCCTAGAAACGATAAGGACAAAAGTCAGAATCCTAAGAAAGAGAATCGCGGTAAAAATGACAATCGTAACGATAATAGGAACGATAACAGGAATAACCGCAACGATAATAGAAACGATAACCGTAACGACCATAAAAAGAACAACGGAAATCGCGATAGCAGAAACCGTTACAAAGAACCAGATTACGAATTCGATGCGATCATAGAAAGCGAAGGAGTACTGGACATTATGCAGGATAACTATGGTTTCCTAAGATCTTCAGATTACAATTACCTTACTTCTCCTGATGACATTTATGTATCTCAGTCTCAGATTAGACTTTTTGGTCTTAAAACAGGAGATACCGTACAGGGACAAATTAGACCACCGAAAGAGGGTGAAAAATATTTTCCTTTAATCAAGATCAATAAAATTAACGGACTAGATCCTCAGGTAGTGAGGGACCGTGTCTCTTTTGAGCACCTTACTCCTCTATTCCCAAAGGATAAATTCAACCTTGCCGAAAAGCAAAGTTCAATTTCAACAAGGGTAATGGATCTCTTTGCTCCTATTGGAAAAGGCCAACGTGGAATGATCGTTTCACAACCTAAGACCGGTAAAACAATGTTATTGAAGGATATCGCCAATGCAATTGCAGCGAATCATCCGGAAGTTTATCAGATTGTTTTACTAATCGATGAAAGACCTGAAGAGGTTACTGATATGCAACGGAATGTTAAAGGAGAAGTAGTAGCTTCCACTTTTGACAAAGAAGCACATGAACATGTGAGAGTTGCCAATATCGTACTGGAAAAAGCTAAGCGTTTGGTAGAATGCGGGCATGATGTGGTGATTTTACTTGATTCTATTACCAGGCTTGCAAGAGCTTATAATACTGTTCAACCTGCCAGCGGAAAAGTATTGAGTGGTGGTGTAGATGCCAACGCACTTCACAAGCCTAAAAGATTTTTTGGTGCTGCACGTAATATTGAGAACGGAGGTTCGTTATCTATTATAGCAACAGCACTTACTGAAACTGGTTCCAAGATGGATGAAGTGATCTTCGAAGAATTTAAAGGAACCGGTAATATGGAACTTCAACTGGATAGAAGAATTTCGAATAGAAGAATTTTCCCTGCGATAGATCTTGTTTCTTCAAGTACACGTAGAGAC
>CAXGBX010000318.1:0-3043 GCA_964008195.1 uncultured Flavobacteriaceae bacterium | reverse complement strand
TATGCGTTATCTCCAAAGCGGTCGGGTAAATTTCTGGGAAGCATCAGGAATTCATGAATTTTACCGGAACTCCAACCAGGGAACCATGCTGGTTTCCACGAAATTTGATTTTAAAAAATCTCTCTATTATCCGGGCAATGTGATCGTTAAAACAAAGCTGGATTTTATTCGGAACACTAGTTTTGGCTTAAAGCATTTGCTGCTCAATGAAAAGAATGAAATTTGTGCTGAAGGTGAAGATGTAGTTGTTTGTTTCGATTTCGAAAAAAATGATAAATTCCCGGTACCGGACTGGCTCCGTAAAAAAATCTCTCAATTTTAAACTTTCCGAAGACTGATTTGAAATGTTGTGCCTTTATTGATTTCGCTTCTGGCAACTTTGATCTTTCCTTTATGATAATCTTCAATAATTCTGCGAGCTAAGGAAAGTCCAAGGCCCCAGCCACGCTTTTTAGTGGTTTGTCCCGGTTCAAAGATAAGTCGGAACTTATTCTTGTCTATTCCCTTTCCAGTATCGGTAATATAAATATGTGCTTGCCTAATATCCTGTTTGATTTCTATTAAAAGTTCTCCCCGGCCCCGCATGGCATCTATGGCATTTTTTACAAGGTTTTCTATCGTCCAGCTATACAATTGCTCGTTCAACATCACATATATGGGCTGCCTGGGTGTTTTAATACTGAAATCGATAAGCTTGGAGCTTCTGGTTTTTAAGTAATCAAAACTTTCCCTGGTAGAAGCCACAATATCTGTTTGTTTTAAATTTGGGGAAGATCCAATTTTCGAAAAACGTTCGGTGATGGTCCTAAGTCGGTCAATATCTTTTTCCATCTCTTCTACGTAAGATGGATTTACTTCCTCAGTTTTTAGTATTTCAATCCAGCCGATAAGCGAGCTCAACGGAGTTCCAATTTGGTGCGCAGTTTCCTTGGCCATACCTGCCCAAAGCTTATTTTGCTCACTGGATTTAGTCGTGGTATAAAAGAAATAAACGACTCCAATAAACAAAAATCCAATCAACGTAAGTCCAATAGGATAATATTTTAATTTATTTAGGGCAGGAGAATTTCCGTAATATAGATACTGCACCTGTCCCTGGCCGAGATCAATGGTGATCGCTTCATTTTCATCTTTTAAGTCTTCCAGGTAATCCTGTATTTTTTCCGGATCTTCCTGAATACCGGGATCTAAATTAGTGGTATAGGCAATTTCTCCATTTTCATCAGTATGAATAATGGGGATAGTGGTATTATTATTTAAAATTTTCAGAATCAAGCTCAGGTCGGCATCTTCAGGAGCATTGCTAAGCTCTTCCTGTGCCTGTGCCCAGATATTCATTTTTGCCCGTTCATCTTCTTTAAGTCGCTGAAAAAATATGCTTGTATTCCAGAGCACCAGGACGATGACCACAAGGCAGGAAATAATGATAAACCAGCGATTAAAGCTGCGTTCGTCGGGTAGATTCATGTATGCTTCCGGCTTTTAATCTAAAAATAAATATAAGCGTTTTAAAACTATTTTTATTGTAAAGCATTGCTTTTCATTCCTTACTCGATTCTTTATCTTTGGAAAAAATTAATCTATGTTAAGTATAGAACCCAAAGATGTTAGTGTAGGGAAATTACATCAGTATCTTTTAGGAGCAATTGGTCCAAGACCTATTGCTTTTGCCAGTACTATTGATGAAAATGGAAAACCTAATCTATCACCATTTAGTTTTTTCAACGTTTTCGGTGCAAATCCACCCGTGTTGATCTTTTCTCCGGCAAGAAGGGGAAGGGATAATACTACAAAACATACTTTTGAAAATGCCAAGAAAGTAGATGAGGTGGTGATCAATATTGTGAATTACGATATGGTACAGCAGATGTCCCTTTCCAGTACTGAATATGCTGAAGGGGTGAACGAATTTGAAAAAGCTGGATTAACCATGCTGAAGTCAGATCTGGTAAAACCTTTTCGTGTGGCTGAATCTCCGGTTCAAATGGAATGTAAGATTAAAGAAATTGTAGAAACCGGGACTGAAGGTGGTGCAGGAAATCTGGTGATCTGTCACGTGGTAAAAATGCATGTGAAAGAGGAAATTCTTGATGAAGCTGGATTTATAGATCAGCATAAAATAGATCAGGTAGCACGTATGGGTGGTAACTGGTATACCCGGGCAAAAATGGGAATGTTTGAAGTGCCCAAACCTCTTTCAACTTTGGGAATTGGAGTAGATTCAATGCCGAAAGAAGTTAGAACCAGCAGTGTACTTACCGGAAATGATCTTGGAAAACTTGGAAATGTGGAAGCATTGCCTGAAAATGGGGAAATTGAAGCATTCTTAAAATCTAATTCTACAGATGCTGAACTTATAAAAACTGGAAATACAAATGAAATTCATAAACAGGCACAGGTCTATCTTGAAAAAGGTGAACCTGAAAATGCCTGGAAAATATTATTAGCAAAATAAATAAGACAATGGAAGTACAGGGAAAAATTAAGCTTATTGGTGAAACCAAAACATTTGGTAGCAACGGATTTCAGAAAAGAGAAATGGTTGTAACTACAGAGGAGCAGTATCCTCAGCATATCATGATAGAATTTGTTCAGGATAAATGCAGTCTTTTGGACGCTTTTCAGGTAGGTCAACCAGTAAAGATTGGTGTTAATTTAAGAGGTCGTGAATGGGTAAGCCCACAGGGTGAGACTAAATATTTTAACTCTATCCAGGGATGGAGAATTGAGAATTTTGCGGCCCAGCAGCCTTCAGGAGGATCTAACGTACCACCACCAGATCAGTTTGAACCTGCAAGCGACCTGAATGAAGAAGATTATGACGATCTTCCTTTCTAAAGTAATTTAGGTCATTTCGACCAAAGGGAGAAATCTATCGAGATCTCTCACCTTCGTTCGAGATGACTCATTGAAAATAATTGTTGAACTGAGCTTGACGTATAAAAAAATTGAATATTATAATATAAACCAGGCTCCGGTCATGCTGAACTTGTTTCAGAATCTTATATTCAAACAAAAAGACCCTGAAATCGAAGATTCAACG
>CAXGBX010000317.1:0-3073 GCA_964008195.1 uncultured Flavobacteriaceae bacterium | reverse complement strand
AAAATAGCCTCAGAATTTTTAGAAAGTCAGAATGTTTCAAAAGAGATTATTGATCATGTAGTAAAGATCATTCAGAATATCTCGTTTAAAGGTGGGAATATCGATCAGAAATTTAGCTCTCCTGAATTAGATATCGTTCAGGATGCCGATAGGCTGGATGCGCTGGGAGCCATCGGGATTGCCCGTACTTTTAATTACGGCGGATTTAAGGGGCGGGGACTTTATGATCCAGAAATTGAACCAAAGCTCAACATGACTAAGGAAGAATATAAAGCCTCTAACGCACCCACCATCAACCACTTTTATGAAAAACTACTGCTTTTAAAAGATCGAATGAATACCGAAACGGGCAGAAGAATTGCAGCCAGCAGGCATGCTTTTATGTTGAAATATCTGGAACAATTCTATGCCGAATGGAATGGTGAGAAATAACCTTATTTTATTTCCTGACAAACAAGACAAAAATAAGTACTTCTACCTCCAATTTTAATCATTTCAATTTTCCCTTTTCCATTAGGACAGGTTTCCCCGGCTGTTCTGTGATTCCGAAGATATTCTTGCGGTATGGAAATTCCTTCTGTCTTACTGTTTGTAACAGTCTCCAGAATTTCGCTCATATTGTCATACATCCTGGAAAGATCCTTCTCAGAGAGATTCTCAGATTTCGATTTCGGATGAATTCCGCTTTGAAACAACATTTCATCCACATACAAATTTCCCAGTCCGGCGATAAAGGATTGATCCATCAGCGCAGTTTTTACATTGCCTTTCTTAGTACTAAAAAGTTCTTTGAATTTTTCTTTTGAAACTTCTGTAGCATGAGGGCCAAGTTTTTGTTGTTTCCTAAAACTTTCCAGATTCTCTGTAAGAAATAATTTTCCAAATTTACGCGGACAGACAAAAGATAGTTTTGAACCAGATTCAAATGTTAGGGTTAACTGTGCATGCTTGTGAACTTCATCATGATTAAAATAATCCAGCTTACCAGTCATTCCAAAATGTATTATCAGGAAACCATTTTGCTTTAATTTCAAGAGCAGATATTTACCAATTTGATGGCTCGAGATAAATTCATTACCTGCCAGCCGTTCTTTGAAATCTTTTTTCGGGGATTGGAAAATCTTATCTGCACCCATTTCCACCTTAACTATTTTCTGGTGCAGACTGGTTGAATCTACATACATTCTCTGGTAAGCTACTTCCGGTAATTCTGGCATCCGTATTTTTATTGAATATTGATTTGATAATTAACTTCAGGGTCTTATAAAGATAGAAAAATCATGGATTTTATCGGAACTGAGATGCCCAAAAAATCCCGATAACCATCGGGACAGCATGACGAGTAAACCAAATTTAAATTCGTTGACAGAATCAAAATAGCTTCATCTGCCCATCCTTATAATCTGCATGTAGTTTACAGTTCAATTTTGGTTTTTCCCGGTTTTTTAAATACAGTTTTCGGGCAATTTTAAACTGTTGCGCTACCTGATCTGCAAATTCACCTTCACCCCTCATTCGGGTTCCAAATCGGCTATCATTTAAACTTCCGCCGTGGATATGCTCAATTTGGTGTAGCACTTTTTCAGCTCTGTCGGGCATTGCTTTTCGTATCCAGTCTGAAAAGATCTGCCCGATGGCACCGTTTAACCTGACTATGGTATAGCCTACTCCCAAGGCTCCTCTTTCTGAAATTTCTTTTACCAGGGGCATAATTTCATGGCTATTAATTGCTGGGATGATCGGCGCCATCATCACCCCTACCGGTATATTTGCTGCGGAAAGCTTTTCTATAGTCTCCAGTCTTTTTTTGATGGTAGCGGTTCGGGGTTCAAGGATCCTCCGGATTTCTTCTTTAAGGGAAGTAATAGAAATACTTATGCTCACCAGATTATCCTGCGCCAGCTCTTTTAAGATATCTATATCGCGTTGAATTAAGGCATTCTTGGTGATCATTCCCACCGGATGTCTGTATTTCAGAAAGGTTTGCAACAGTCTGCGGGTAATTTTCAAATCTTTTTCAATTGGCTGATAACAATCTGTATTTCCAGAAAGCACGATAGGTTTTGCTTCCCAGCTTTTGCTCTTGAGTTTTTTTTCTAATAATTCTACAGCGTTTCTTTTTACCAGGATTTTTTGCTCAAAATCAAGACCGGCACTATATCCCCAGTATTCATGGGAATTTCTCGCATAACAATAAATACAACCATGTTCACAACCCTGGTAAGGATTCAGGGAATATTCCATTCCCACATCCGGGCTTAGCACTTTATTAACGATGGTCTTCGGAAAGGTTTCAATAATAGTGGTTTTAGATTCCCTTGCTTCATCCCCTTCCGCAGCACAATAATTGAGAAAATCGTCCCGGTCTTCATGACTAAACTCATTGAACCTGTTGGATACGTTCAACTGTGCACCTCTTCCCTTTATAAAATCTTCTGAAGCCATTGTACAAAAATATGGATATTTTCCTATTTATTGGATATTTTCCGTTTTGATTAAACAAAAAAAGACCATGCTTTTGTATCATGGTCTAATATCATCTGTTTATAAACTGAAAGGAATCTATGCTTTTAATTATTATCCTTCGACTGCGCTCAGGATGAGAAAAAAACAATTTACTGTATTAACTCGAAATACTTATAAATTATAACTGCATTCTTGGCATTTTAAGTTTATGATATTTTACCGATACGAACTACCAGCTATCGTCTAAACAAAATTTAAAATATAATAAACTGAATACCAGGTTGATAAATAGTTATTTTGTCAGTTCGAGCGCAGTCGAGAACTATTTGTCAGAAACATATAATTTCAACTTCGCTCAACCTGACATTCACAGATCTAAGAAAGTTTGGAATATTGAACCATCTGCCGATTTCCAAAAACTATTTCCCCGGAAAATCTGCTTTTCTTTTACTTAGAAATGCGGAAGTCCCTTCCTTGAAATCATCGGTTCCGAAAGAACGCCCAAATTCATTTATTTCTGTCTCAAATCCATTCTTTCCGTCTTCATAATTGGCATTAATGGCCTTTATGGCACCACTGATCGCTACAGTAGAGTTCTTCATGATCT
>CAXGBX010000316.1:0-3075 GCA_964008195.1 uncultured Flavobacteriaceae bacterium | reverse complement strand
TTAAACATAATCTTGATCAAAAATTAAAAGTGATTGATCGTGCTGAAGAATTGGCACAGGAAGCCGATGTGAACCGTGCATTTAGGGAATTACAAATGCTTCACAAAATGTGGAAAGAAGAGCTGGGGCCTGTTGGCAAAGAATACCGGGATGATATCTGGGAACGTTTCAATTCAGCTACCAAAAGTATACATGACAAACGCCAGGAATATTTCGGCAAGCTTGATGAACAATACGAGAAGAACTGGGAGCAAAAGCTCCAGATCATTGAAAAAATCAAGAAAATAGCCGATCAGGATTTCGATAATCACAATAAATGGCAGCAAAAGATCAAGGAAATTGAAGCTTTGCGAGAAGAATTCTTCAATGCCGGGAAAGTTCCAAGAAGCAAAAATCAGGATACCTGGAATGCATTTAAAGAAAATGTTCGGAAATTTAACCGAAACAAAAATGCTTATTATAAAAATCTGAAAAAATCCCAGTACGATAACCTTGAAAAGAAGAAAGAACTCATTCAGATAGCTGAGGATAATAAGGATAGTGACGATTTTAAAACCGTTACTCCGTTAATGAAGAAAATACAGGCAGACTGGAAGAAAGTAGGCCATGTTCCAAGGAAGGATAGCGATAAGGTCTGGAAACAATTCAAAAAGGCTTGCAACCATTATTTTGACAGGCTCCATGCCCAGAAAAATGAAGACAATAAAGAGGAGAATGAGGCTTTTGATAAGAAAAAAGAAATTCTGGATAAATTGAAGTCCATTGAACTTACCGGAACGAAGAAGGAAGATCTGGCCACTATTAAAGAACAGATCAATGCCTGGAAAGAGATTGGCAAAGTTCCCTACAACAAGCGTTTTATCGAAGGTAAATTCAACAAAGCATTGGATCAACTGTTCAAAAAGCTGGATATTGATAACACCAAAGCTGAAATGATGAAATACGAAAATAAAGTTCAGGCGCTGGATGATGCAGATGATGAAAAGCGAATTAGAAACGAACATTATTTCTTAACCAAGAAGATTGAGGAAACCAAAGCTGAAATTAGACAGCTGGAAAACAACCTGCAATTTTTCTCTAATGTAGATGATGATAATCCTTTAGTACAGGAAGTGCATAAAAATATAGAAAATCACAAAGCAGATCTTGAAGTTTGGAAAGAGAAACTTGAAAAAATCAAATCGCTTTATTAAATAAATAGTGGTCAGTAGTTAAGGCTATCAAATTGTAAATTTATAAAAAACTGATCACGAAGGTCGTAAAAACAACTCTTTTGTCACTTCGAGCGCAGTCGAGAACTATCGGTCATAAACTTTTAGGTTTCAACTTCGCTCAACCTGACAGTCATAGATTTAATAAATATTTGAACATCAAACTATCTACTTACCTCTAAAATAAAAAACATGCCTTGCAATCTTTGCAATTGCGCCACCCGTAGCTTTGAAGTTTTTAAAGAAAGGGAATATGTGCAGTGTACAGCTTGCAGGGCAATTTATCTTCCGGAAAAGTATCATTTAAGTAGGCAGGCAGAAAAGTACCGATATATTCTACATAATAATGATGTAAATGATGCCGGATACATTCAATTTGTAAGCCCAATAATCGAACAGGTAAAATCAGATTTCACTCCTGATGCCAGGGGGCTTGATTTTGGTTGCGGTACTGGACCCGTGATTACTTCTGAATTAAAAAAATCTGGCTATCAGCTTGATTTATATGATCCCTTTTTTCAGCCAAATAAAAAACTGTTCAGCAGCACATTTGATTATATCGTGTGCTGTGAAGTGATGGAACATTTTCAGGATCCATTAGCAGAATTTAAATTATTAAGATCATTGATGAAGCCCGGCGCAAAACTCTATTGCAAAACCGGAATCTGGAAGGAGACTATAGATTTTCAGAACTGGCATTATAAAAACGACCTTACCCACGTTGTTTTCTACCATGAAGAAACCCTGGTTTTCATAAAAAAGGAACTGAATTTTTCTTCTTTAAAAATCCAGAATGATTTCTTCATTTTATCTTCATAAGCTAAACTTTTTTAGCCTCGTTCCAGAAAACATCCATTTCAGCCAGCGTCATGTCTTTTAAGGCCTTATTATTTTCTTTGGCTTTTGATTCAAGATACTGAAACCTTTTTATAAACTTTTTGTTGGTCCGTTCTAAAGCATTTTCCGGGTTTACCTTCAAAAACCTGGCGTAATTCACCATAGAAAAGAGTACGTCCCCAAATTCAGCTTCTATTTCATCCTGATTATCCTGATCTACCTCATGTTGAAGTTCTTCCAATTCCTCTTTCAGTTTTTCGAAAACCTGTTGTGGTTCTTCCCAGTCAAACCCAACTCCGGCCACCTTATCCTGAATTCGATTTGCTTTTACAATCGAAGGCAAAGATCTTGGTACGCCTTCCAGCACACTCTTTTTGCCTTCCTTTAGCTTCAGGTTCTCCCAATTCTTTTTTACATCTTCTTCATTTTCAACTTTTACATCCCCATAGATATGTGGGTGACGATCTATCAACTTATCACAGATACTATTTGCCACATCAGCGATATCAAAATCCTTGGTTTCACTTCCAATTTTGGAATAAAATACGAGGTGCAATAATACATCTCCCAGCTCCTTTTTAATCTCTTCCATATCCTTGTCCAGAATCGCATCACCAAGTTCATAAGTTTCCTCGATCGTTAAATGTCTTAAAGACTCCATGGTTTGTTTCCGGTCCCAGGGGCATTGCTCCCTAAGTTCGTCCATAATGGTTAACAACCGGTCAAAAGCTTTTAGTTGATCTTCACGTGAATTCATGCTGAAAATGATTTTGGTAAAAATAGGATTGTATATCTGTAAAATATCATAAAATTAAAAATAGCTTCTTTCTGTCCCAATGGTTATCGGGATTGTTTCAGAATCTCATAGAAGCAAAAATCGATAAGCTAACTTGAGACCTTGAAATATCCCGATGCTATCGGGACAGGGTGACGGCACAACCACAGGATAAAAAGCGGATATGCAAAAATAGAAATGGATCAATCTCAAAAGTTGTGTGTGGATTAAAATAGAAAATCGATTTTTGTA
>CAXGBX010000315.1:0-3075 GCA_964008195.1 uncultured Flavobacteriaceae bacterium | reverse complement strand
TTCATGACCATCTTTCACCTTGTCTATCATCTGTAAACAGTACTCTATACACCATTTGGCGATATAATTGGTGTACCAGTTATTATGAACATTGTTTTCATATTCATTAGGGCCAGTAACCCCCAGGATCACATATTTATTCTTGTCTTTACTGAAATTTGCCCTTTGATGCCAGAACCTGGCGATGGCGATCATTACTTCCAGTCCTTTTTCAGGAATATAACTGAAGTCACCGGTATAACGTACGTAATTATAAATGGCGAAAACCATGGCTCCGTTACGGTGAATCTCCTCAAAAGTGATCTCCCACTCATTATGGCTTTCTTCACCGTTCATTGTTACCATTGGGTATAAAGCCGCGCCGTTAGTGAAGCCAAGTTTACTGGCATTTTCTTTGGCTTTTTCCAAATGATGATGCCTGTAAGTAAGCAGCTTTCTGGCAACTTCCTGATCTTTGGTTGCCATATAAAAAGGAATACAATAAGCTTCGGTATCCCAATAGGTGCTCCCGCCATATTTCTCTCCGGTAAATCCTTTTGGCCCAATATTCAGTCTTTCATCTTTTCCTAAATAGGTTTGATTTAGCTGAAAAATATTAAAACGAATTCCCTGTTGCGCTTTTACATCTCCGGAAATGGTGATATCTGCCATTTCCCAGATCGCCGCCCAGGCTACTTTTTGTTCTTTTTTGAGCTGATCAAAACCTTTATTCACGGCATTTTCCAGAACACTTTCAGAAGCAGAAATGAGATCGGTTTTCTTATGATTCATATCGGTTACGTAACCGGCATATTTTATAATTGCAGCCGTTTCACCTTTCTTCGTATCTACTGAATAAGAAAATGAAAGTCTGTCTTCATCAGTTTTAACTTCCGGAGTCAGCTTTTCATTATTTCCATTCAAAAGAATTTCTGATTGCATAAAAGTCCCAACATGAAACTCGGTTTTCAAAGTTTTTGAAACTAAAAATCCGCGTTCATTTTCTGATTTTACCTCCAGGGTTTCCCAGAAACGCTCTTCCCAGTTGGCATCGGTATTGGTAATACTTCCGTCCAGGTAAGGATCAAAACGGACTTTCGCATCCTGACTTAAAGGAGTAACTTCAAATTTTATTGCTCCTAATTCGTCATCTACGATAGAGAGAAAACGCAGTGCTTTTACTTCAATTTCAACTCCATTAGGTAAAGTAGCTTCAAAAGACCTTGCGAGAAAACCTTCTTTCATATTCAATTCCCTGCGGAAATTCTTTACATTTTCACAGGTACTAAGGTCTAAAGCTTCTTCATTCACAAAAACATTGATCCCAATCCAATTAGGAGCGTTCAACACTTTTGCAAAATATTCAGGATAACCATTTTTCCACCAGCCCACTTTGGTTTTATCCGGATAATACACTCCGCCTATATAGCTTCCCTGGAAACTGGGACCAGAATACTGTTCTTCAAAATTGGCTCTCTGGCCCATGGCACCATTTCCAATGCTGAATAGACTTTCTGATGATTTTACTCTTCCCTGGTCAAACTCTTCTTCTATGATAGACCACGCATCAGGTTTTATATAATCTTGATTCATTACTTCTCGTTTCTCAATAATTTTTCAATAAACTTTATTTCAATCTCGGTGAAATCAGCAAAAATGTAATCTGCTTCACTCAGCACTTTTTCATCACCGATTCCAATACTGATCATTTCTCCGATATTGGCAGCCTGAACCCCGGCAACCGAATCTTCAAATACCACACAATTATGTGGTTCAGCATTTAATTTCTCCGCTGCGATAAGGAAGACTTCAGGATCTGGCTTTGCCTTACTTACATCTGTACCATCCACAATAGCATCAAATTTGTCGTACTGATCTATTTTTTTCAGAATAGTCCGGGCATTTTTACTGGCAGAACCAAGCGCGAACGGAATATTATGCTCTATTAAATAATCCAATACTTTTTCTACTCCGGGAAGAATTTCAGCTCTATCCATTTTATCCACGTAAGAGAGATAATTCTTATTTTTGAGAGCCATCTGTTTATTAAAATCTTCTTCGGAAAGTTCCATATTTCCCCACTTGAGGATCTTTTTCAAGGATTCTACCCGGCTCACTCCTTTTAATTGTTCATTCTGCTCCTCGGTAAAATCAAAGCCAAGATCATTTGCCAGTTTTCTCCACGCCAGAAAATGAAATTTAGCGGTATCTACGATCACACCATCCAGGTCGAATATGAATGTTTTTTGATTATTCATCTTATGCTGGGTCATATTTTATCGCTTTTCTATCGGTTATTAATAAATTTGAAAATGCTGCCAGTAATAAGAAAATACCGGCTATGCTCATCGCATGTATAGATTCTTCTCCAATTAGTTTTTGAAGAAACACTACCCCACCTAGTGCAGCTATTATTTGGGGAACTACGATAAACATATTGAAGACCCCCATCATTAACCCCATTTTTGAAGACTCTACAGAACTGGAAAGCATGGCATAAGGCATGGAAAGGATACTTCCCCAGGCAAACCCTATAAGAATAAAGCATATGTAAAGCATATTGGGGTCTCCGGGAATAAAGTACATAAGAAGAAATCCGGCACCACCTAAAATTAAACTTCCCATATGAACAATTTTTCTATTTATCGCAAATCTGGAAGTATAGAAAGTAAGTAGAAGTGCAAACGCCATGGAGGAGAGTCCATAGATTCCCATTTTGGAACCTACATCATCACTGGCTTCGTTATAACTTTTATCCTGCCTGGAATATTCCAGCCTTTCCTGGTCATCCTGAAAAAGGATCACCCTGTCTGCATCATAAGCAATATTTCCCTCGTCGTCCAGTTGAGCAAATTCTTCAATTTGCGGTTTGGGGGCATTATATATATGACTGGTCAATGCGGGATTGGCCAGCGTCCACATAGCGAAAAATGCGAACCAGGAGAAGAATTGTACCACTCCCAATTTTTTCATGATCTTAGGCATTAAAGCATAAGTACCAAGAATGGTTTTCAGCATTCCCTGATCCTTTTCTTCTTTGAAATCCGGATCAAATTTTTTCATCTCTTCAGGAGTGTACTCCTTCGTAGTAAAAAT
>CAXGBX010000314.1:0-3078 GCA_964008195.1 uncultured Flavobacteriaceae bacterium | reverse complement strand
GAATATTAGAGATTTCGGTCATCATCGCTTCATCAACCGCAAGTCTACCCGCGGTATCAATGATCACTACATTATGGCCGTTTTCTTTTGCGTAAGCAATGGCGTCTTTAGAGATCGCCACGGGATCCTGATTTCCTTCATCGGAATATACCTCAACGCCAACCTGCTCTCCTACTACGTGAAGCTGATTGATCGCTGCCGGACGATATATATCACAGGCAACCAAAAGAGGCTTTTTAGTTTTCTTATTCTTTAAAAAATTAGCCAGCTTACCGGAAAAAGTAGTTTTACCACTACCCTGTAAGCCCGACATTAAAATCACAGAAGGATCTCCGGAAAGATTAATACCTTCAGCCTCGCCACCCATCAATTGCGTCAACTCATCCTTGACGAGTTTGATCATTAACTGGCCAGGCTTTAATGTTTTTAAAACATCCTGCCCGAGTGCCCTTTCCTTTACCGTATTGGTGAATTCCTTGGCAATTTTATAGTTAACATCGGCATCTACTAACGCTCTTCTTACCTCTTTAAGGCTTTCTGCAACGTTTATCTCCGTAATTTGCCCATGTCCTTTCAGAACGTGAAAGGCATTATCTAACTTATCACTTAAATTATCAAACATAATCTTTCCTGTAATTTTATTCTATTGCTGCTGAACAGCGAATTGCAAATTTAATGATTTGAAGCTGAAGTATAAAGTCCAGCCTAAAAAATTCATCCTTCGATTGTGCTTAGGATGATAATCCTCAAGTTATACGGTATTACAATTTCTATTCATACTCATATTGTTAGGGCTCTAACTTCCAACCTCTGATTTCTAACTTCTACTTACATTCTCTCCGGAACCTCAATTCCAAGAAGCTTAAATGCTGATCTTATAACATTCGCCACTAATCCTGAGAGTTGTACTCTAAAAACCTTTTCAGCTTCGTCATCGATACCTAATATCTGAACATTCTGATAAAAGGAATTGAACGATTTTACCAGTTCATAGGTATAATTCGCGATCAATGCCGGAGAATGGTTTTCTGCTGCTAAAGCAATGGTTTCAGGGAATAATTGGATCTGTTTGATGAGTTCCTTTTCTTTTTCATGGAAACTGAAGTCTTTAGAAAGCTCTGCTGTAGTGTCAAATTCAGCTTTTCTTAGAATTGACTGAATCCTAGCATATGTATACTGGATAAACGGCCCTGTATTTCCCTGAAAATCGACAGATTCTTCAGGATTAAAAAGAATTCGTTTCTTTGGATCCACTTTCAGTATATAATATTTTAAAGCTCCAAGTCCGATAATTCTGTAAAGCTCTTCTTTTTCAGCTTCAGAATAGCCGTCAAGTTTTCCTAATTCCTCTGAAATATTCTTAGCGGTTTGAGCCATTTCTATAATAAGATCATCGGCATCCACCACCGTCCCTTCACGACTTTTCATCTTTCCACTTGGAAGATCCACCATCCCATAACTCAGGTGATACAGCGCATCTGCCCAATCGTATCCTAATTTTTTCAGAATTAGGAAAAGTACTTTAAAATGGTATTCCTGTTCGTTTCCAACCGTGTAGACCATCTGGTTGATATCAAAATCTGCAAATCTCTGGATCGCAGTTCCAATATCCTGGGTCATATAAACCGCCGTACCGTCACTTCTTAGAACGATCTTTTCATCCAGCCCTTCATCACTAAGATCTATCCAAACGCTTCCGTCCTCTTTTTTATAGAAAACTCCGTCTTCCAAGCCTTTCTGAATATTATCCTTACCTAAGATGTATGTTTCACTTTCATAGTAATTCTTGTCAAAATCCACTCCCAGGGCGTCGTAGGTTTTCTCAAATCCGTCATAAACCCATTGGTTCATGGTGGACCAGAGTTTTACCACTTCAGGATCGTTGGCCTCCCATTTTCTCAGCATTTCCTGAGCTTCCACAAAAATTGGAGCCTGGGCTTTTGCTTCATCTTCACTCTTGCCTTCTTCTTTTAGCTGAGCGATCTCCTTTTTATATTCCTGATCAAATTTCACGTAGTAATTCCCAACAAGCTTATCTCCCTTTAACCCGGTAGATTGTGGAGTTTCTTCATTTCCAAATTTCTGCCAGGCGACCATAGATTTACAGATATGTATTCCGCGGTCATTGATCACCTGCACCTTATAAACTTCATTTCCGGCAGCTTTTAAAATTTCAGAAACCGAATAGCCCAAAAGGTTGTTTCTAATATGGCCTAAGTGAAGTGGTTTATTAGTGTTAGGAGAAGAATACTCTACCATGATCCCGCTCGCATCACTCTGTGGTAGAAGAATTCCGAAATCTTCCCTGTCTTTAACTTCATTAAAGAAATTAATGTAATACTGGTCACTAATCACGATATTCAGAAAACCCTGAATCACATTGAACCTGGCAACTTCTTCCACCTCATCTTCAAGATATTTCCCGATTTTTTCAGCTAACTGCGCCGGACTGGTCCTGAGCTGTTTCAGCATTGGAAAAACCACCAAAGTGATATCACCTTCAAAATCTTTACGGGTTGGCTGAAATTCAATATTTTCAGGTTCAACCTCGTAATGTTTCTTGACAGCCTCGTTTACTTTTGATGCAAGAATTTGTTCAATATTCATTTTCCTTTGCTTTTTAGCGTATTTCCACTTATTAAGTGCGCAAAGATAAAAAGAATTGAAGTTTCGGTCATTAGGCTTTGCCTTCAAATCCTTATATTTAGGAAAAAAGAAATGCTAGTTAATATTTCCTATAACCGTCCGGCCATTTCAGAAAAAATAAATGCAGAAGTCGGCAAGCCTTTCACACTGATGCAAAGGGTAAAACTCAAAGGATCGGGCTCTCCAAAACTGCAAATTACCTCAACAAGTATTGATATTCATAATCTCCTTATTTTAGATAATAATGCCAATGTTTGTAATGTTGAAATGAGAAATAGCGGCATTATTGTGATGTTTAGATCCCTATTAGAAACTTACGCTCTGGTAATCCCCTATTACAAATTGAACCTTTATAAAGGAAAAGCCGAAGAATACAGTATTTATAAAGACCATCATTTTATCAAGGTTAAGGCCAATACTCCCGGGATTCAT
>CAXGBX010000313.1:0-3090 GCA_964008195.1 uncultured Flavobacteriaceae bacterium | reverse complement strand
AATCACGATTATGGCGAGGCCTGGCGTGATATGAGGATAAGTTCATTAACAGATTTGATTATTCAGAAATTACTACGGGTAAAGCAAATAGAAGACAATAAAGGGAAGACCCTGGTAAGCGAAGGTATAGACGCTAATTATCAGGATATGATTAATTATTCAGTTTTTGCCATGATTCATTTTAGTGAAGCTGAAGAAAAACTTTAAATAAAATTCAGATGAAAGCAGTTGTAAGTATAGCCAGGATTCTAGTAGGAGTTCTTTTTATTTTTTCGGGATTTATAAAATTGAATGATCCCGTTGGCTTCTCTTATAAATTGCAGGAGTATTTCAGCGAACCTGTTCTGGATATTCCATTTTTAATCCCCTATGCTCTTGTAATTGCTATCCTGCTGGTGATTTTTGAACTGGTTTTGGGAATTATGTTACTTATTGGATATGCCAGAAAATTTACAAGCTGGAGCTTGTTAATTATGATCATCTTCTTTACGTTTCTCACTTTCTATTCAGCATACTTTAATAAAGTGACAGATTGTGGATGTTTTGGAGATGCAATTCCGCTTACTTCATGGGAGTCATTTTATAAAGACATTATCCTGCTAATTCTGATTTTGCTATTATTTTTTAATCAGAAATATATCAATCCAATTTTCCCTGTGAAATATCATAAGTGGATAGTTTTCTTATCTTTTATAGCCTGTTTTGGGTTTTGCTATCATGTACTGATGCATCTTCCGGTTTTCGATTTCAGGCCTTATAAAATTGGAAATAATATTCAGGAAAAGATGCAATTGCCCGCTGGAGCTGAAAAGGCACAGGTGACCTATCACTGGAAGTTTGAAATTGATGGAGAAGAAAAGGTGATCACAAATAACGGAGCCTACCCGCAGGTAGATGGTGAATTTATAGGAGTTGAAACTTCCCAGACCGGAGAAAATGTAGTTCCGCCCATACACGATTTTATAATAGAGGGAGAAGAAGGTGATATCACCGATGAGGTGCTTGGTGCAGATAAAGTTCTACTAATTGTAGCTTATAATCTTCGGTCTACAGAAAGAGAGGGTTATAACGCAGTAAAGTCCTTGTCTCATAACGCTATTCAGAAGGGATATAAAGTAATTGGTCTTACCGCTTCAGGAGCAGGCCTTCAAGATGACCTAAAAAAAGAGTTTGATCTAAATTTCGATTTTTATCAAACCGATGAAACTGCCTTAAAAACTATCGTTAGGTCAAACCCGGGATTTCTAATTCTTGAAAAGGGTACCATAATTCAGAAAAAACACTGGTTCGACGCTTCTGATATTGAATTATAAAAATATCAGCCAGATTATTGCAGGCTTTCTAAAAATTGAAGGTTTGGCTTTGGTTTAAGATTCAGAAAGTACTCCTTTCCTTATATTTGTTATGTTGACGGAATTTACACCGTGAACCAACAAATCCTAGCATAATCAAAACCTAATATCATGAGAAAAAACATAGTTGCCGGAAACTGGAAAATGAACAATGATCTTGCCGAGACACAGGAACTTCTAAGCAAATTAAAAATGCAGATGGTAAAAGAGCCGGAAGCTGTAGTTATGGTTGCTCCATCGTACACAAATCTATATCCAACTTTCCAGGCACTTAAAGATACTCCTGTGATAGTTGCTGCTCAAAATATGCATGAAAGTGATAAAGGAGCGTTTACTGGTGAAGTTTCCGCGAGTATGCTTAAAAGTATTGGTGTCACAACGGTTATCCTTGGACATAGCGAGCGAAGAGCATATTTTAATGAAACCAGTGATATTTTGGCTAAGAAGGTGCAAACCGCTATAGGTAATGAAATGACCGTGATTTTTTGTTTTGGAGAAGAACTGGAAGATCGAAAAAGCGACAAGCATTTTGATCTGGTTGAAAAACAATTAAAAGAGAGTCTGTTTCAATTGCCGCAAAGCGCCTGGAAGAATATAATATTAGCATATGAACCGGTTTGGGCAATTGGTACGGGTGAAACTGCAAGTCCCGATCAGGCTCAGGAAATGCACAAGCATGTGCGAGATCTATTGAACAAAAATATTGGTAAAGTAGTTGCTGAAAACACCTCTATTCTTTATGGAGGTAGTGTAAAGCCTATTAATGCCAAAGAAATTTTTGCCAAGGAAGATGTAGACGGAGGATTGATAGGAGGAGCGAGCCTTAACGCGGTAGATTTTGTAGAGATTGTAAACTCATTTTAAACATGGCTGGGAATTATTTTGAATTTAAGTTTGAAATTGATCCTGTTCAGCCGGCTTCTGAAATTCTGATGGCTGAATTGGGCTATCTGGGATTTGAAAGTTTCGTGGAAAATGATGATGGAATTACCGCTTATATCCCGGAAGAGGAATATGAAGATGATATTTTAACTAATGTGCATATACTTCAGTCAGAAGATTTTAAAATCAGCTATGAACAGAAGGAAATTGAAAGAGTGAATTGGAATGAGGAATGGGAAAAGAATTTCACTCCAATTCTGGTTGATGATCGTTGTAGTGTTAGAGCCCCATTTCATGAAAAGCCTGATGTTGATTTTGATATTGTGATTGAACCAAAGATGTCATTTGGTACCGGTCACCATGCCACGACGCATATGATGATTCAGCATATTCTGAAAAATGACTGGGAGGGCAAAAGCGTTTTGGATATGGGCTGTGGTACTGGTGTATTAGCTATATTAACTGCGATGAAAGATGCCAGAACTATTGATGCCATAGATATAGACAATTGGTGTTACCTGAATACCCTGGAAAATATTAGCAGAAATGATTGTGAACATATTAACGTAGAAGAAGGTGGGGCAGAACTATTGAAAGGACGAGAATATGATGTAATCCTGGCCAATATAAATCGGAATGTAATTGAAAAGCTGGTTCCGAAATTGCACAAAAGCAAGAGTACTATTCTGTTATCTGGTTTATTGAATACAGACTATGAGACAATAGCAATCTTATGTCAACAACATCATCTTCAAGTTAAAGAAAAAAAAATTAAAGGAGAGTGGATATGTCTGACTGTGAAATAAACATTCGTTTCCTTCCACCCATTTTCTTATTTATAATGATGCCCATTGAA
>CAXGBX010000312.1:0-3096 GCA_964008195.1 uncultured Flavobacteriaceae bacterium | reverse complement strand
CCGATGACCTTTTGGCTGCCAGCCAAACGCTCTAGCCAGCTGAGCTAATCCCCCGGCTGGGAGCAAATGTAACAATTTTTCCTAAATATAGAAATCTTTATTTTTTATCCAGAAAATGATCAGGAAAGCTCAAATAAATCAACTTGAGGAAATAAAAAAACTAACTGGAGCCTGCGCACAGGCAATGATTAAGAAAGATATCTTTCAATGGAATGAACATTATCCTTCCATTGAAAAACTTCGCGATGATATTCTGAAAAAAGAACTTTACGTTCTGGAACAAAATGATACTATTTTGGGAATTATAGTAATTACTGAAGTCAGGGATGAAGAATATATTCCTATTGAATGGCTAAGTAAAACCGAGAATAATATTTATATACACCGTCTGGCTACCCATCCGGATTTCTGGGGGCAGGGATATGCTCAAAAGCTCATGGATTTTGCTGAAGATTACGCTCGTAAAAATCATTTTGAATCAGTAAGACTGGATACTTTCAGTCAGAATGAGCGTAACCAGAGATTTTATGAATCCCGTGGATATAAGAAACTCGGGAATATTTACTTTCCTAAACAAAGCGAACATCCTTTTTATTGCTACGAATTGCTTATTTAATTCCGGGCATTTTATATTTGCCCTTCAGCAAATTATTCCTTGGAAAATTCAGTAAGTTTTAAAAATATCAATAAGATCGCTATTCCTGCAATTATCGCTGGAATTGCCGAACCTCTTATTTCTCTAACCGATATCGCCGTGATTGGAAATGTAGATGAGAATTCTATTGAAGCCCTTGCTGCTGCAGGAATCGTAGGTTCCTTCCTCTCGGCCATCATCTGGATCGTGGCGCAGACGAAAACTGCAATTTCTGCTATTGTTTCCCAGCATTTAGGGGCAAATCGCCTCCACGCGGTAAAAACACTAATTCCGCAGGCTATTTTTTTCAACTTTCTTTTCAGCCTTCTTATTTATGGACTTACCGCCTTTTTCGCCGAAGCCATTTTCAGTGCTTACAATGCCGAAGGCCTTATACTGCAATATTCTGAAGATTATTACCAGATCAGGGCTCTCGGCTATCCGCTGACACTGGTCACTTTTGCCATTTTTGGGGTCTTTCGCGGACTACAAAATACCCTGTGGGCTATGAAATGTAGTCTTACCGGTGCTGTTGTAAATGTAGCGCTGGATTATCTGCTGGTTTATGGGATTAATGGGATATTACCTCCACTACATCTAAAAGGTGCCGCATACGCTAGTTTAGCTGCCCAGGGAACCATGCTTGTTATGGCTTTATGGTTCTATTTTAAGAAAACCCCTTTTCATTTAAAATTGAGTCTCAATATCAATCCGCGTATGAAAGGACTGTTGCTTATGGCAGCGAATTTATTTGTAAGAACTGCTGCTCTAAACTTCGCAATCTACCTGGCTAATGCTTATGCTACAGATTATGGCAAAAATTATATTGCCGCACAAAGTATCCTGATGAATATCTGGCTGTTTTTTAGCTTTTTTATTGATGGGTACGCGAATGCAGGAAACGCCATTGGTGGAAAATTACTTGGAGCCATGGACTACCGTAATTTATGGGAACTGAGTAAAAAGATCAGTAAATATGCTGTTTTGATTGCCATGATATTGATGGGAATTTGCGCCCTGTTTTATGATGAAATAGGACTTTTATTTAATAAAGAAACCAGTGTGCTGGCTTTATTCTCTTCTGTTTTCTGGATCGTGCTTATTATGCAGCCCATCAATGCGATCGCTTTTATGTTTGACGGAATTTTCAAAGGTCTTGGCGAAGCAAAATATCTTCGGAATGTACTTTTAGTAGCTACTTTTTTAGGATTTACCCCTGCCCTGCTAATTTCAGATTATTTTGGATTGAAATTATACGGGATTTGGATCGCTTTTTTCGTTTGGATGCTGATAAGAAGTAGTACCCTGGTAATTTATTTCCGAAGAAAATATCTACAGAAAGAAGTTTAGATTCTGTTAAGGAGTCTATTGCTTTCCTTCAATATCCTTAACTTTGGTAAAAACTGACTATTTATGACGACCAGCCGCGAAAACGGAAGTTTATATACGAATATTGAAAATAAGATTGCCACAATTGAATTTGGGCACCCTGCCAGCAACTCATTTCCATCGGTTCTTTTAGACAGATTGGACAAAGAGATCAATAAATTGTCTGAAGATGAATCTGTAAATATAATTCTTTTGAAATCTGAGGGTGAAAAAGCCTTTTGTGCCGGCGCTTCTTTTAATGAGTTGATTGAAATAGAAGATCTGGAGACAGGAAAACAATTTTTCTCAGGTTTCGCGAATGTTATCAACGCCATGCGAAAATGTAAAAAACTCATCGTGGGACGTGTTCAGGGGAAAACCGTCGGAGGTGGTGTAGGATTGGTCGCTGCCTGCGATTATGCCATGGCTACAGATGCTGCTGCAATCAAACTTTCTGAACTAAGTATAGGAATTGGTCCTTTTGTGATCGCTCCCGCTGTGGAAAGGAAAATGGGGGTGGATGCGCTGGCTGAGTTGACGCTTGGAGCTCATGAATGGAAAAATGCCTATTGGGCGAAAGAAAAAGGATTATACGCCAAGGTTTTTGAATCCATTAAAGATCTGGATCAGGAAATTGAATTATTTACCGAAAAACTGGCCTCTTACAATCCACAGGCTCTCTTTGAAATGAAAAAAATCCTTTGGAAAAATACAGAGCACTGGACTAAACTATTAGAAGATAGGGCTGCAGTTTCCGGAGAATTAGTACTTTCAGACTTTACAAAGAAAGCATTGGCTAAATTTAAAAAATAACAATGATCCGATTTTTGCAAATTTCAGATGGTGATAAAGCTTACCAGATGGGTTATGATTTAGGCAGTTTTGTTAACGATAACTTGTTTCTAATCTTAGGCCTGATCATTGGAATTATTGTAGCAATCGTAATGAGAAAAAATTTAAATGCAAAACCGTGATGCAGGAACATTTACCAAAAGATAAAGACCCGAATGAGGTGCAGGAATGGGGATGGACCATTCAAGAATTTGTGACTGAAAATTTCTGGTACTTATTGGCCATTTTAGTACTGCTCGGCC
>CAXGBX010000311.1:0-3101 GCA_964008195.1 uncultured Flavobacteriaceae bacterium | reverse complement strand
ATTACAGCCTGTTCAGGATCTGATGACGAACTAAGAAATAACCCAAATCTTCCTGATCTGAACTTCAGATTTCTATTGAACCTAAGTCTGCCGGAATACAACGATCTACAATTTCCCGGCAATTCTTATGCTACCACAAATCATGGTGTTAAAGGGGTCGTTATCTACAACATCAATAATTCACAATACGCTGCTTTTGAATTAAGTGACCCTAACCATCCGCCCAGCAATTGCTCCGGAATGACGGTGAATGGAGTAATTGCTACCTGCGGTTGTGAAGGAAATCAATACAATGTGATTACCGGCGAACTCGTGGAGGGAGAAGGCCAATACAGCATGCGGCCTTATCGTGTTCAAAGATCTGGCAACCAAATTGAAATTTTCAATTAAAAAACCTCCCTTTCAAAACCCTACATTAAGAAAAGGAGGCAGCTAAAAATCCTTAAAGCTTTTAGAACTTTAAGGTTAAACCTAACAGAAAGTTAGTAGTGGCTTGTGGATAATACCCCGCTCCGTCTAAAGTTTGCACCCCGGCAGGAAGATCTTCGTTAGGAACATCAAAGGTGAAATAGTAACCGTTAGACACATATTTTTCATTAAAGATGTTGTTCACCAAACCTGTGAGTATGATTTCTTTAAATACCCATGGCTGTTCCCAGCTATATTGCACATTAAAATCGTTAACAAAATAGCTGTCCAGTTTAGAATTTTTAGCTTCTATATTGCTCATAAACTGTTCACCTATATATTTGGAAAGTAATTTCAGCTCCAGTCCCTGTACAGGTTGGTAATTGAAAATGTTTCCTGCTACGATTTCCGGAGAGAAGGAAATATCTGTGTTTCCATAATCCCTTAGCTCGCCATTAAAAGTTGAAACAAAATCGATGTTTTTGTTCTGACTCAGGGACAGGTTGGGTCTTACCGAAAATTTATCTGATAGTACCACCGTGGCATCTATTTCCAGACCTAGCCTGTAACTATTTCCGCTGTTCTGTCGCACAAAAGCGCCTACATCATCAATTCCTCCGGTAAGTACGAGCTGATTCTCATAACCCATATAATATAGATTGGTATTTACTTTAAATGCTCTACTATTATGTCTCCAACCCAATTCAAAATCATTCAATTCTTCAGGTTCTGGATCGCCATTTTCGTAATCATTCCTACTCGGTTCTCTGTGAGCTCTCGCATATGAAAAGTAGAATTGGTTAAAAGGATTTAACTCATAAGTTAATCCAGCTTTTGGATTGAAAAAACTAAAGTTATCATCGTTTAGGAATCTTGTTTGATCGTCCAGTAAACCATCTGTTTCATAATTCACAGTTCTTAGCTGAAGATCTGCGTAACCAGCTAATTTTTCAGTAATTGTGAAATTTGCTTTTCCGTAAATATTAAAATCTGTTTTATCTGCCTGGTTGAAATAGTAAGGATCGTATGGATCGTTATTTCTGGCAAATCTTGTATAAAGCACTTCCCCAAAATGATCTCCTTCATATTTGTTCCAGCCACCACCAAGGGTTACGTCCCAATTTGTATTCTGATAATTTAAACTGAAAACCGTTCCGTAGAAATGGTTATCCAGCCATTTGGTGCCTACGATGTCTGAGGTAGTGACTTCTTCCCCGTCAGAAACAAAGCTTTGTAAACCAAATTCCGCTAAATCCGCATCTTCATTATATTCTTCATAAAATCCTCTTCCGTATGTATAATGAAAGGCGATATTTGAAGACCAGTTGCTATTATAGTCCTGATTCCAAAGCAATTGATAATGATCCTGCTTATAATTATCGGTTTGATTACCATAGAACTTCGTATTTCCATCCTCATCTGTGTAGATCCCTGCAGGATTAAAAGTACGATCACTCTCCAGGGTTTCCTTGTCTATCCCATACCATGCCTGATACGTTCTTTCACTTCCACCAAAAGTCAGGGCTTTAATGAGCGTATTATCATCTATATAAGTTCCCTGCAGAAAATATGATTTTAGATCACTGCTTGCACGGTCTATATACCCATCACTTCTAATCTTGGAAGCCCTTCCGGCAAACGCCCAATGATCGTTGATAAGACCAGTGCTGAATTTCACGGTATGCTTGAAAGTATTATAAGAACCAATACTATTCGCAATTTCACCCTGAGCTTCTTCTTTATAAGAATCGGTTAAAATATTAAGACTGGCACCAAAAGCCCCGGCACCATTGGTAGAAGTCCCTACTCCTCGTTGTAACTGTAAATTTTCTACAGATGAGGCAAAATCCCCCAGGTTTACCCAAAAAGTTCCCTGACTTTCTGAATCATTGTAGGGAATTCCGTTAATAGTCACATTTACCCTGGTAGCGTCACTACCCCTTACCCGAATTCCGGTATAACCAACTCCGTTACCCGCATCTGTAGTTGTAACTACATTGGGCATATAACTCATCAAAACGGGGATATCCTGCCCAAGATTTCTATCTTCAATTTCCTCGTTACTTAAATTGCTATAAGTAATAGGTGAATTATCGCCTACCCTTACCGCGGAAAGAAAAACCTCGTCCAGCGTTTCTTCGGCTCCAGACATGTCTATGTTCAGAACCTGATCTGAGTTCAGTTCTACTTTTTTAGTTTTCTGGTTTCCGAAGATAAAAACGATGGTATACGTTCCCTGCTCCAGGTTCAGCGTATAGTTTCCCTGCTCATCGGTGAGTGTTCCTTCTCCTGAACTTTTTACGTAGACCGAAGCTTCATTTAAAGGAACTCCATTTTCTGTTACCGTACCTGAAAGTTTGAATTCCTGCGCATAGGCCTGTATGGAAAGCATTAGAAGACCTACAAAAAATAATACATTTTTCATCCGTAATAAATTCTACGAATAAAAGGGGCGATTACTCTTTTTGTTTAAAGTTTATAAATAAAAAATCCTGAAACTGCCACTTGGCAACATCAGGAGTACATACACTGCGCATTTGCGCAATTCCCTTGGCAGCATTACCTGCCCAGGTTCATTGGGTATGATCTCAGCCCATCCGGGCACCCCTTATGAGATTGTGGCGCAAATGTAATATGCTTTTTTAGAAATACAATACATTTGAACAGAATTAGCATATTTGGCTTAATTTTAG
>CAXGBX010000310.1:0-3104 GCA_964008195.1 uncultured Flavobacteriaceae bacterium | reverse complement strand
GCGATTTGGGAAGTGAGCGTAAAGTTAAGGATAAACTAGCTGTTTCATACTTTATAAAATGCCACCAATGGCTTGGAATATAAAGCGTATCACCATGTTTTAAACTGGCTTCAAAACCTTTCGCTTTTGCCAGTGCCGGATACTTCTGAAAATCAGGATTATCCATATCGATAATTTCCATGCTTACAATAGAATAGGGCACTTTATAAAGCAATCCTGTTTGATCTGGCGGATACAAAATTACCTTTTTCTCACCTATAAAATTGAAATGAAAATTATTGGCAAGATCCATATCATAATGCATCACCACTTTTGATCCCTCACCACCTACAAAAAGTACCGGAAGCTTTTTAAAGAAATTAACGCCAAGATCAGGATATTCAAAATCTTTCACTAACTCCGGGCAATTTTGAAGCAAATTGAAAAAGAACATTCTAAGATCTGTAGGTCCTTTCTTTAGAATATCTATATATTCTCTAAAAGGAATTTTCATGGAAGCACCATGAGAATTCTGTCTACCTTTAGCCGGTTTCCCGTCATACAAGGGCACAACTACCTCTCCGGCTTTCTCCCGAAAATAATCAAAATTCCATTTCTTGTAAGCTGGCCAGTTTTTAGAAAGATCCTCAATAACCACTGGTTTCTTCGGAATAAAATATTCCTTCAGAAAATCTTGTTTTGAAAGATTCTTTCTTCTGGGAATATTTTGAAGATCCAGTTCCAATATTAAGAAATTAAATAACTATGCTTTTGCTTTAGATTTTTGCTGTGCTTCCAGGTTTCTCTCAATTTTGTGGGCAGGGCGTGACCATTTTGGCTTTTCTCCCTTGCTCTGATATTGAGAATTTTCAGCAGCTACACTTTCAGGCTGAGATTTCTTTTCGAATGCTTTCTGCGGATTCAATCCTAACATCTTAAACATTTCCATATCCTCATTTACATCAGGATTAGGAGTAGTTAGCAATTTATCTCCTGCAAAAATAGAATTTGCCCCGCCAAAGAAACACATTGCCTGTCCTTCCCTGCTCATTTGGGTTCTTCCTGCTGAAAGTCTCACCTGAGTTTCAGGCATTACAATCCTGGTGGTAGCCACCATTCGAATCATTTCCCAAATTGGCACTGGTTCCTGCTCTTCCATTGGAGTTCCTTCTACCGGTACCAAAGCATTGATAGGCACAGATTCCGGCTGCGGATTTAATGTTGAAAGGGCTACCAGCATCCCCGCACGGTCTGCTTCGCTTTCTCCCATTCCGATAATTCCACCGCTACAAACGGTCACATTGGTTTTTCTAACATTCCCAATGGTATCCAATCTATCCTGGTAGCCACGGGTAGAAATCACTTCTTTATAGTATTCTTCTGAAGAATCCAGGTTGTGATTGTACGCATAAAGACCTGCTTCTGCCAGACGTTCTGCCTGGTTTTCAGTAAGCATTCCCAACGTACAACAAACTTCCATATCCAGTTTATTGATCGTTCTTACCATTTCAAGAACATTATCAAATTCTTCTCCGTCCTTTACATTTCTCCAGGCAGCACCCATACATACACGGGAGCTTCCTGAAGCCTTAGCACGTAAGGCCTGGGCTTTTACCTGATTAACACTCATAAGACCATTTCCTTCAAGATCTGTATGATAACGGGCTGCCTGTGGGCAGTAACCGCAATCTTCCGGGCAGCCTCCGGTTTTTATAGAAAGCAAAGTAGAAACCTGCACCGTATTAGGATCGTGATGTTCACGGTGAATAGTCGCTGCTTCATAAAGCAACTCCATAAAAGGTTTATTATATATGTCTAGAATTTCTTCTTTGGTCCAGTCGTGTTTAAGTGCCATGTAATATGATTTGTATTCAAAAATAACGAAAACTAAGGTTTATTTGAGGTTGCTTCCGATAGAATTATAAACCGGAAAGCTAACAATTTCTATCCTTTTCCTACTAATATTGAAACTGCATTTCCTCCGAAACCTACAGAATTCACTAAAATATTCTCAAGTTTATCAGGTTGTTGTTTAAATTCAGAAAAAGGAACCGGTAAAAATTGCTGATGCAGAAGCATCAAAATTGCCATTTGTAGGCTCAATATACCTGAAGCTGCAAAGCTATGTCCCGTTTTCCATTTATTGCTTGTTATTGCCGGTAATTTATTAGAAAAAATAGATTTAACGGCATTAATTTCTGCCAAATCTCCTCCAATAGTACCCGGAGCATGCATGACTACGGCATCAATTTCACTTTCTTTCATGTTCTTCATCGCCATTTTCATGGATTTCTGAAGACAGGTTCCGTCTTTAGACAAGGAAGCACCGTGCTTCAATTGCTCATTTGCGAAACCAATTCCCTTAATTACTGCTAAAGATTCATCACTATTTTCGGGACTTAAAGCAACAATTCCGGCGGCTTCACTTAAAATCATTGAATTTCGGGACTTCGCCATATCCAGGGCACGGCAGGGATATTCAATATTTTCTGTGGCATATATTTTCATTGCCTGCATTTGAGCCAGAGTAAATCCTGTAAGAGGCGCTTCACTCCCTCCGGCTAGAAAACTATCTGCCATCCCACTTTGTAACCAGGCTATCGCATTAAGTATAGCGTGCATTCCTGTAGAACAGGTGACGCTATGTGAAAAATTAGGTCCGTTTAACTGAAGATCCTGAGCTACCCAGGAAGAAATATTTCCCAGGGTGGTAGAAGGGGAGCTATAGGTAGAGGATTTCCCCGTTTCAAGAAATTCTGAATGGTATTTTTCGAAAAGACCTGTGGCTCCACGACTACTCCCTAAATTTAGTCCTATATTTTTTTCTGAAATATCTGAATTTTCAACAGCAATTCTAGCCGCCAGAATTGCATAAAGAACGGAATCATCAAGATGACGATATTTAGAGTTTTCAGATCTTAATAAATCTACTTCCTTCTTAATTGCATCCGGTAAATTTCCGGTCCAGGATTTTTCACCTTCTACATTTCTCAGCTGAAAAAAATGGTCTTCCGAAAGATAATTTTCCCAGATTTCTTCAGGTGTTTTTCCTAAAGGAGAAATCGTGCCGATAGAATTGATAGAAATCGGATTTTTCAAGAGCTAAATTTTTCAGCAAAAATAAG
>CAXGBX010000309.1:0-3114 GCA_964008195.1 uncultured Flavobacteriaceae bacterium | reverse complement strand
TACGTTACCGACTTGTCGCATACGTTTTTTACCTTTTTTCTGCTTTTCAAGAAGCTTTCTCTTACGTGAAATATCACCACCATAACATTTTGCGGTAACATCTTTTCTAAGTGCTTTTACAGTTTCCCTGGCGATGATCTTGGCACCTATTGCCGCCTGAATTGGAATATCAAATTGCTGTCTTGGGATCAATTCTTTTAGCTTCTCACACATTTTCTTACCAATATCATAAGCATTGTCCACGTGCAATAAAGCTGAAAGCGCATCTACTATATTCGCGTTTAGAAGCATGTCTACTTTTACCAGCTTAGATTGACGCATGCCTATTGGAGAATAATCAAAAGAAGCATAACCTCTGGAAACTGTCTTTAATCTATCATAAAAATCGAAAACGATCTCTGCCAAAGGCATATCAAAAGTCAGTTCAACCCGCTCTGTAGTTAAATAAGTCTGATTCGTGATCTCTCCCCTTTTCTCGATACAAAGTGACATCACATTCCCCACATAATCTGCTTTAGTAATAATGGTCGCTTTAATAAATGGTTCTTCCACTCTGTTTAAACTCGAAGGTTCGGGAAGATCTGATGGATTGTTAACCAGGATTATATCATCAGGATTTTTGTTGGTATAGGCATGGTAAGATACGTTGGGTACCGTAGTGATCACGGTCATATCAAACTCACGTTCTAGTCTTTCCTGAATTATTTCCAAGTGCAACATACCCAGGAAACCACATCTAAAGCCAAATCCAAGGGCGGCAGAACTTTCAGGTGTAAATACCAGGGAAGCATCATTTAGCTGAAGTTTCTCCATGGAGGCTCTCAATTCCTCATAATCCTCAGTATCTACAGGATAAATTCCGGCGAAAACCATAGGTTTTACATCTTCAAAACCGGCTACGGCTTCAGTAGTAGGATTGGCGGCACTGGTAATGGTATCACCCACTTTTACTTCGCGGGCATCTTTAATTCCGGTGATTAAATACCCAACATCACCTGTTTTAATTTCTTTCCGCGGAAATTGTTTTAGGCGCAACGTCCCAACTTCATCGGCGTCGTAGGTTTTATTGGTCGCTACGAACTTAATTTTTTCACCTTTCTTAATAGAACCGTTAATAACCCTGAAATAAGTTTCTACTCCTCTAAACGGGTTATAAACCGAGTCAAATATCAAAGCTCTTAAGGGTGCATCCACCTTTCCGCTGGGTGCAGGAATTCTATTGATAATGGCATCCAGAATTTCTTTGATTCCAAGACCGGTTTTAGCACTGGCAGGAATTACTTCGGAAGGATCACATCCTAGAAGATCTACAATATCATCTGTCACTTCTTCAGGATTTGCACTGGGCAGATCCACTTTATTCAAAACCGGGATAATTTCCAGGTCATTTTCCAAAGCCAGGTATAAATTCGAAATAGTTTGCGCCTGGATGCTCTGAGCGGCATCTACCACCAATAAAGCACCTTCACAGGCTGCGATAGATCTAGAAACTTCGTATGAGAAATCTACGTGACCGGGAGTATCGATAAGGTTCAATACAAATTCTTCGCCTTCATGAACATAATCCATCTGGATCGCGTGAGATTTGATTGTGATCCCGCGTTCTCTTTCAAGATCCATACTATCCAGTAACTGTTCCTGTTTTTCCCTTTCGGTTACAGCTCCGGTAAAATCCAGTAAACGATCTGCCAGGGTACTTTTCCCGTGATCTATATGTGCAATTATGCAAAAGTTTCGAATATTCTTCATCTCCAAATTTTGAATGCTTTCCTCCCGATAAAATCAGGTGGATTTAAGAGTACAAATATAATTGAATTAATAGTCTTAAATAAAATTTCAACTTTATGTTTGTTTTCTTGCCAGATATGCTTTAGTTACAGAAATTTAGATCATCATATTAATTAGCGGAAAGCCTGTATACGTGGGTTTTCAGAATAAATTAGCCGAATGGAAAAGCATAGTCCAGACACTGAAAAAGTCTCTAATTACGATCATCTTGAGAAGATGAGTACTTCGGAATTATTGCAGAGTATCAACAAAGAAGATCAAACGGTAGCACAGAGTGTTCAAAAAGTGATCCCGGAGATTGAAAAACTGGTGAATGAGATCTCAACTAAAATTGAAATGGGAGGAAGGCTTTTTTATATAGGTGCGGGAACCAGTGGGAGATTAGGGGTTCTAGATGCTTCTGAATGTCCGCCGACTTTTGGCGTTAGCCCAAATATAGTTATTGGGTTGATCGCCGGTGGTGATACCGCCTTGAGAAATGCTGTCGAAAATGCTGAGGATAATACTACCCAGGCTTGGAAAGATCTTCAGAAATATCAAATTTCAGATAAAGATGTGCTGGTAGGTATTGCGGCTTCAGGTACGACGCCCTATGTAATTGGCGGAATTAATGATGCCCGAAAAAATGGTATTATTACAGGTTGTGTCACTTGTAGTTCAAAAAGTCCCCTGGCCAAAGCTTCTGAATTCCCAGTTGAAGTAATCACAGGACCTGAATTTGTTACCGGAAGCACCCGTATGAAAGCTGGAACGGCTCAAAAAATGGTGTTGAATATGATTACTACTTCAACCATGATCAAACTTGGTAAGATAAAGGGAAATAAGATGGTAGATATGCAATTATCTAATGACAAACTTGTTGGAAGGGGTACCAGAATGATCATGGAAGAATTAAATATTGAAAAAGAGGAAGCTGAAGAATTATTGCTGAAATATAAAAGTGTTAGAAGGGCGATAGAGGTTTATAAAAATGGAAAAACTAAATGATTGATATTTTGAAATTTCCAGGTATTTCCAGGGGAATAGGCTTTATATGTTTGCTAGTATTGATGAATGCCTGTAAATCTACTCAGGTTATTGAACAAACTTCTCAGGAACCAAAAGTCGAGGAAATTCAGACTGAAGAATCTTCTGAAAATGAGCTGGAAGAGAATATTCCTGAAGAGACAGAATTCATTGAACCGCCCATCAATATTGAAGAATTCAGAGGGGCATGGATAGCCACCGTGGCGAATATCAACTGGCCCAGCCGAAACGATCTTTCTACTGAAGCTCAGAAAAATGAAGCCCTTAAAATGCTCGACTTTCTGGAAGAGAATAATTTCA
>CAXGBX010000308.1:0-3124 GCA_964008195.1 uncultured Flavobacteriaceae bacterium | reverse complement strand
ATAATAGCCGTTTTAGCATCACTATTTTCCCCTATTAAATATCTAAGTGTTTTTCTAGCGGCAGAGATCATATCTTTTTTGAAAGGCTCTTTATTGCCAGCAACTTCCTTCTTTAGAGATTTTATGAAATTGGCGTTAGAACTTGCATTAGCAGCATCATCAAGAAGTTTAACCAGCTCTTTTTGTTTGGTAAGATTTGGTTTTAAATAAGCCGTCCAGGCATTATGCTTGGCAGCTCTTACCTCTTTCTTGATCTTTTTCTCCAGTTCATCTAATTGATCTGAAGTTGCAAAATCATTTTCAATCATCCATTCCCTGAACTTCAGGTTACAATCATGCTCTTTCTCCCAGTTAAGTCTTTCTTCAGATTTGTATCTCTCATGAGAACCTGAAGTGGAATGCCCTTGAGGCTGAGTTAATTCGATTACGTGAATTAAAACTGGACAATGTTCTTTACGGGCAATTTTAGCAGCCTTTTCATACGTGTCTACAAGGGCAGGATAATTCCAGCCTTCTACCACCATGATTTCATAGCCTTTATGATTTTCATCTCTCTGGAAACCTTTTAAAATTTCAGAGATGTTTTCTTTGGTTGTTTGATGTCTTGCATGAACTGAAATTCCATATTCATCATCCCAAACATTCATTACCATAGGAACCTGTAACACACCGGCTGCATTTATGGTTTCCCAGAAATGTCCTTCACTTGTACTGGCATTCCCAATAGTTCCCCAGGCAATTTCGTTTCCATTTTCAGAAAATTTATCTGCCTTAAGGCCATCTACATTTCTATAAATCTTTGAGGCTTGTGCCAGACCAAGTAAACGAGGCATTTGTCCTGCAGTAGGAGAAATATCTGAACTGGAATTTTTCTGGTGCATCAAATTTTTCCAATCACCATTTTCATCCAGACTATGGGTCATAAAGTGACCACCCATCTGGCGACCGCCAGACATTGGTTCATTCTCAATATTGGTATCAGCATATAAACCGGCAAAAAGTTGTTCCGGGGTTAGTTCACCTATCGCCATCATAAAGGTTTGATCTCTATAATAACCAGATCTAAAATCTCCATTTTTGAAGGCTTTGGCCATTGCTAGCTGGGGTACTTCCTTTCCATCTCCAAAAATTCCAAATTTCGCCTTTCCGGTAAGTACTTCTCTACGGCCTAATAGACTACATTCTCTACTGGTTACAGCAGTTTTGTAATCTTCCAGAACCTGAGATTTGAATTCATCAAATGAAATTGAGTTTTCAGTTTGTGTTTCGCTTTGCATGAACATTGTTTTGAATCGTAACAAATGTAGCGAAAAGTATGATTAAATACAATTCAAATTTTTGAACTAAAATTGATAATTATTCAATTTTAACCTTTATTTATTATTTATTTTAGAATTAAATAAGCATTAATTAAGAATTCGTTGCTAATATCGAAATAAAAATATGGAAAAATGAATGTGCTAATTTTTAACCAATTCAATACCAGCGACGGGTGAATAACCGGATTAATGTACTAATGTCCAGCGCAACTATAAATCTAATCTTTTCATCATAATCTGGTTGGCCAATTTCCCACCCCAGATTGGAATAGACCGGAAAGAATAATTCAAAATAATCCTGTACAAGGCTTAGCCTGATGCCGGAGTCATATAGAAAACTGCCACTCTCCCCCTTGTTTTTTACAATACCCACATCGCCATAAGCATAAACCCACTTCCAGATATTGGTGCTGGCGTTTATAGTAGTAATCCATTCATTGGCATATTCAGGCTGTAGCTGAGATTTAAAACCGCCTTCTGCTACGATAATCTGCTGACTGAATAATCCGGATCCCTGGCTTCGTCCGTAATAATTGTAATCGAAAAGATAATCTGTGGGACGATCTAATGCAAAGCTGAAATAATCATTAGATCTTACGTCGTTATATAGAAAAGTTCCTCCAAAAAACCGGACGTTAATTTGCCTGTTATTCGTGAATAATTTCCTGTATTCTGCGGTTAATGAAACTTTACTGAATTTATCGGAAAGCTGAAAATCCAATGATGTAGTGAGGTACTTCAGGAAATTTGGATTGCTATAGCTATAATTTACATTAAAAACATTATAGTCTGGAAACAGCAAAGGATCTTCCGGATTCTGGTCTCTGCTAACATTGATATTCCTGATAGAAAGCCTTTGTCTTTCGTTGCTTCTTAAATAAGAGTTTCTGAAAGCGAATACCAGAAAAGGAGTGAATTTTTCATAAAATAGGTTGTAACCATATGAGAAACGCGAGCCTCCTATTCCGTAGTAAATTAAATTAAGGTCTTTATTTTCGAATTGATGAGAGTTATAAAACGACGCTGAACCTACCAGGGTTTCACTGTTGAAACCATATTTTGGTGATATCGAAAAATTAAAGGTTTTACTTAGAACTGTTTTGTTATATAATTTTGGACCAATGGAAACACCGTCATATAGATTATAATCAAATTCAGGCATGAAGAATATCTGGTTGTATTTTGGATCTTCTACATCCTGAAATAACCGGAACTGCACAGGTTTGTTGAATAATTTGGTAACTCCTTTATAATTATTTCTCTGGTTGAATTCAGGAATTTCCTGTTCATAATTCAAAGCTAGGCGCTCAATTCCATTATTGGCAATAGTTACACTTTTTGTGTCCCTTACATTCTCAACCCATTCTTTGTAGATAACCTCTCCATCTTTTAAACCGTAGAGACTGATTGGCATTTCATTGTTCCGGAGATTTTTGATGGTTACTTTCAGTGAATCCTGAACTTTGTCTACATCAGAAATCTTAAAATCTATTTTCCTGTTGGTTCCTACATATTCATCATAAAACCAGGAAATATCCTTATCTGCATTTCTTTGAAGGACGTTTACAAAATCTTCATCAGTTACCGGTTTCAATTTATATTCAGAATAGAATTCTGAAATTGATTTTTTCACCGATTCATCCCCCAGAAAATCCTCCAGGTATTTGATCCCTACACCGGCTTTATAAGCATTGGCGATATTTTTGTTGAATTTTACCAGGGAATCCTGACTCGTCACCAATGGCTGATCAATATTCATCCTGGCCACGTTCATATAGAAAAACTGATATTGATTTAATTAATGA
>CAXGBX010000307.1:0-3129 GCA_964008195.1 uncultured Flavobacteriaceae bacterium | reverse complement strand
GCCAATTCTATCAAGCGATAATCAAGAAAAGGCTCCCTAAGTTCGGTACTAAAAGCCATAGAAATCCGATCGTTAAAACGCAATGCTCTGGGAATTTTGGTATAAAATAGATCCCTGTATTGCAAATTTTGTAATCTGTTTGAAAATGGCTGGGGATAGCCAGGTTTTTCAGCCAGGTTTCTAAAATCTTCTTGTAACACATTGGGTTTAAAAGAAGCTGATTTCCCTATACCCTGTATAGGTGATTCTGTATGTGTAGTATAATAATCGTAGCCTGCCCACTGCTCATCCATGCCCTGCCCGTCCAACAAAACCCTGACACCCTGTTCTTTTGCTCTTTCAAATATCTTAGCATACGCCAGGGTAGGAATTCCCCCGAAAGGTTCATCCTGAAAACCTGATATTTTTCCAGCGTATTTTTCAACTTCTGTTTTAGAAAATTTAACCTTAACCAGTGGGTTACCGGTTTGTTTGATCATTTTTTCCACCCAGGGCAACTCGTCATAGCGCCGGTCTCCGGTATAAAAGGTATAGGCCTTAATATTTTTAGAATCCTGGTGCTTATTTACAAGCGCGAGCAATAATGAACTATCTACACCCCCACTAATATTGAAGCCTACCTCAACATCTGCACGAAATCTTAATCTGATACTTTCCAGAAGCAATTCTAAATAGGTACGCTTGATTTCTTTTTCAGAAACAGAAACTTTCAATTCCCCAATTTTCGACGGAAAATCATACCAGCGTTTTGTTTTTAGAACGCCAGCGGAAAATTCTAAATAATGCGCACCCGGTAGTTGACTGATGCCTTCATAAAAAGTATCTTCGGGCATCCCATAAGATCCAAAACATAAATAATTCGCCAGGCTTTTTTCACTAAAACCGGTTTGTCTGATGACTTTTAACGCCTTTATTTCACTTGCAAAGGCAAACTTTTTGGCTTCCTGAAAATAAAAAAAAGGCTTAACTCCAAAACGGTCACGGGCGGCAAACAACTTTTTTTCCTTAGCATCCCAGATCGCGAAGGCAAACATGCCATTAAACTTTTCAAGACAATTCTTTCCGAAAACTATATAAGACGCCAATAAAACCTCCGTATCGCTTTGAGTGGTAAACCGATAACGCGACCCGATTTCTGAACGTAATTCTTTATAATTATAGATCTCCCCGTTAAAGGTTAAGTAAAATCTACCCGACGCATCAGAAAATGGTTGATTGGCGCTTGCGGAAAGGTCTATGATAGAAAGTCGGTTATGGCCTATAGCTGCAAAACCTCTATCAAAATATGTATCTGAATAGTCCGGGCCGCGATGCGCAATGCTTTTTAGCATTTTGGTTAAATCTGCAGCATAATTTTCATCTCCAATAATACCAGCTATCCCACACATTAAATTCTATTTTTGAGCAATTTTTTCTCAGCCTTTTCCCAATCTTCAGGGGTATCTATATTAATATCTTCATCACCACTGCTTATCACATAACCAATATTTTTTCCCAGTAAGGAATTCTGTTCCAGGAGCACCTCAGCTTTTGTAATATAAATAGCCCCATCCCGACGGTAAGCTTTAGGCAAATCCTGTCTTCTGGAAATAGGAAATTCTTCCCCGGTTGCTATTTTTAAACTACCATTAACCTCCTCAAAAGCCCAATGAGGATTATAATCGGCTGGGATCTCCCGAACACTAATAAGAGAATCATAATTTGCCGACTTAAATTTTTTAATCGCGTCATCTATGAGTCCGGTTGCCCGAAACGGGGTAGTAGGTTGTAACAAACATACCGCCTCAAATTTTTGTTCATTTTCATACAGGTAATTCAAAGCATGCTGGATCACCGTTAAACTGGTACTGGTATCTTCAGCCAGTTCTTTGGGCCTGACGAATGGAACAGAAATTCCTTCTTCCCTGGCAATTTTAATGATCTCAGGATCATCTGAACTTAAAATAATATCATCCAGCAAATGAGATTCTTTAGCAGATTTGATCGTATAACTTATTAAAGGAAGTTCGCCCAACATTTTACTGTTCTTCCCTGGAATTCCTTTACTCCCTCCTCTCGCTACAATAAGTCCTAAGATTTTCATATTTGTTCAATAATAGGATATTTAAAATCGATCTCTTCCTTATTTTTTAAATAATTTACAATCAACCCATTTTCAATATGATTATAAATCTCCCTTAATACCTCCGGGCTAAGATCCTTTACCCTGCATAGTTCACCATTACTTTCCTGCTTGATCGGTTCCAGTTTTCCACAGATATATTCATCCAGAATTTCGGGAAGTAACCTTCCGGCTTTTAAAATCACTTTATTCCCTATATCATGTAAACCATCATTTATATTTATTTCCGGCCTTAATTGATGTAAAATAGCTCCTGCATCCACCTTTTTTGTAGCCAGATGGATGGTAGCCCCAATACATTGGGGTTTTTGGTGGAATATGGGAAATAAATTTGTTGCTGAACCCCTAAAATAAGGAGACAGGCCTAAATGCAGATTAACAAATCTATTGGGGAACGCCTGTAATAGTTCTTCACTGATAATAGAAGTACCAAATAAAACAATAATTTCAGGGTCTATATCCTGCAAAACTTCCAGGCTTAACTGTGAATTTATTTCTCCGTGTGCCAGTCTTAGCAAAAGCACCGTGGAGGGAAAATTCACCTTCCCAAAATAGGTTGTTTCGGTTGCTTCCCGCGCTTTAAAATGCTCATTCAGGAATTTTTTATCGGTTTCATTCAATCCCGAAGTATCCCGGATATTTCCTGATTTTTCTTCTGTAATAATCAACTGCAGATCGGTTTGCCCTTCTAGACATTTTGCAATGTATTGATGTCTTTTCTCCGTACTGGTGAGCAAAACTGTTCTCATTATTGATTCTTTCCGGTTCGAATAACTTACTTAATTTAAATCTAAGTTCAGTAAAATTTACAATTGTTCAAATTTCTATCTGACCAAAAGATTTAAAAAATAGAGGTCAGTAGTTAAATGCATATTATTATAATTTTATAAATTATTGAAAATCATTATTTTAAAAATAATTCTAACGTCAGTTCGAGCGCAGTCGAGAACTTTTGGTTACCATATGATTGGCTTCGACTTCGCTCAGCCTGACATTGCAACTTTTAA
>CAXGBX010000306.1:0-3153 GCA_964008195.1 uncultured Flavobacteriaceae bacterium | reverse complement strand
CGATGATAAAAGATCTGAAGCCGCGATGGAAATCAGAAAGCAACAGGGGTATTTTTAATGCCCCCCAAAGGGGACAATTTGAGCATCATTAGATATAAAATGGAATTATTAATAAATAAAAACACCCACAAAACTCCCTCTCTTCTGGAGAGGGTTGGGGAGAGGCAATGGAAGTTTTAAAAATAGCAACAGCAGGAAGTGTAGACGACGGTAAAAGTACCCTTATTGGGAGATTGCTTTATGACACCAAGTCGTTAACTTCAGATAAAATTGAAGCCATCGATAAAGTGAGCAAGAAGAATGGTCTGGATTATCTGGACTTTTCACTAGCTACAGATGGCCTGGTAGCTGAAAGGGAGCAGGGTATTACCATAGATGTGGCGCATATTTACTTCTCAACGCCCAGGAAAAGTTACATTATCGCCGATACACCTGGACATATTGAATATACACGGAATATGGTGACCGGCGCATCCACTTCTCAAACATCAATTATTTTGATTGACGCCAGAAAAGGAGTGATTGAGCAAACTTATAGACACTTTTTTATCAATAATTTACTGAGGGTTAAAGAGGTGATTGTGGCAGTAAATAAGATGGATCTCGTGAATTATTCTGAAGACGTTTTTAATGAAATTGTTCAGGATTTCGAAAATTTGAGAGCCCAAAGCGACTTTAAAGATCAGAAGTTGACATTTATTCCGGTAAGTGCATTATGGGGCGAGAATATTGCTGAAAAATCTACCGCAATGTCATGGTATGATGGTCAGACGATCCTTGAACATTTAGAAGAACTTAAGGCCGATGATTTTGAAGAGCAAAGCCAGGCAAGGTTTTCTGTTCAAACGGTCATTAGGCCAAAGACAGATGAATTTCATGATTATCGGGGCTATGCAGGAAAAATTAGTGGAAGCAGTTTAAAAGTAGGGGACGAGGTAACAGTAGTGCCCTCATTAACAACTTCCACGATCAAGGAGATACATTTCTTTGATGAAAGCTTCGAAGAAGCACCGGCGGGAAGTTCAGTAACCATTAGTCTTGCAGATGATATTAATGTAGCCAGGGGTGATATGTTGGTGAAATCCAACGAAGTCCCGTCAGAAACCAAAGTATTGGACGCTATGGTTTGCTGGATGGATAATAAGGCGTTGCTTCCTGGAACCAAATATGTTTTACAGCATAATACCAATGGTATTCTGGCGAAGATAGATAAAGTAGAAGGTCATGTAGATACCAATTTTGGCGGAGAAGAGAAAGCGTCTTCCCTTAATTTGAATGATATAGGAAGTGTAAAGATCAAACTGAGTAAACCAATTTTCGCCGATAGCTATCATAGTAACCGCGCAAATGGAAGGTTTATTCTGGTGGATACCCAAACGAATACCACTGCAGGAGTTGGATTTATTAAATAAGAATTACAAAACAGTGAAACATTTCACTTTGAACATTTTATCAAATATGTGCATGCGCGAATTGCCATTCACTTAGAAGCCTGTTTTATAAACTGAATTATAAAAAAGTCCTTTTAAGTAAAATGCCTAAAAGGACTTTTTTCATATATCCTCATGCTGAACTTGTTTCAGCATCTTGGGGAAATAGAGTAAGAATATTAGTAGAAAATTTAAATAAAAGATAATGCAAAGTTTTAGAACCGAAATCGAAAATCCCGTTGTTGAAAAGGACATTATCGATTTAGAGAAAAAGATCAGACTTTTCCGCGAAGGAAAGGCCGATGAAGAGAAATTCCGAAGCCTGCGACTGGCGCGTGGGGTTTACGGTCAAAGGCAGTCGGGCGTTCAGATGGTTCGTATAAAACTGCCGTTCGGGAAAGTAACTTCAGAGCAACTGCATCGAATAGCAGATGTTTCCGATGAATATTCCAAAGGGCGACTGCATATTACCACGCGCCAGGATATACAAATTCACTATGTGAGTCTGGATAGAACTCCAGAGCTATGGGCGCAGCTGGAAAGGGACGATGTTACCTTGCGGGAAGCCTGCGGAAATACAGTTAGAAATATTACCGCCTCTCCAACTGCCGGGATAGATCCTAAAGAGCCATTTGATGTGTCGCCATATGCGCACGCAGCTTTTCAGTTCTTTCTTCGGAATCCTATTTGCCAGGAAATGGGCAGAAAATTCAAAATGTCATTTTCTTCTTCAGAAGAGGATACAGCATTAAGTTATATCCATGATCTTGGCTTTATCGCCAAGATGAAGGATGGAAAACGTGGTTTTAAGGTAATGCTTGGTGGGGGACTCGGTTCACAACCACGTCATGCCGACGAACTATACGATTTTCTTCCGGCTGAAGAAATTATTCCTTTAACCGAAGGAGTATTGAGGGTTTTTGATCGTCATGGTGAACGTGCTAAAAGATTAAAAGCGAGGATGAAGTTTTTAATTAAAGATATCGGGAAAGAAGCTTTTATGGAGCTAGTGGAAGAGCAGAAAACTTCCCTATCTCAAAAACAGCCAAAATTTGAGATCGAAAAATTTGAAGCTGCTCCAGTCTTACAGAATGTGAAAGTTCCTTCTGTAGAAATTGAAGATCAAAAAGATTTTAAAACCTGGAAAAATACGAATGTATCTGCTCAAAAGCAGGAAGGTTTGTTCGCTGTAGGAATTCGCGTTCCGCTTGGTGATTTTTATACCGGTGGGGCAAGGCAACTAGCCGATCTGGTAAAAAAATATGCTGGAAATGAGATCAGGTTAACGCTGAGACAGGACATTTTGATCCGTCATGTACGTGAAGAATTCCTGCCTTTCTTTTATTCAGAATTGAAAAAACTCGGTTATGCTGAAACCGGATATAACAAAACGGTAGATATCACTGCCTGCCCGGGAACAGATACCTGTAATTTAGGTATCGCCAGCAGTACCGGAATTGCCCATGTATTGGAAGATGTTCTAAAAGGAGAATATCCACAGTTTATCAATGGTAAGGATATCACCATAAAGATCAGCGGATGTATGAATGCCTGTGGGCAGCATAATATGGCTGAAATCGGATTCCAGGGAATGTCTATTAAGGTTGGGAAAACGGTTGCTCCCGCCCTGCAGGTGCTGCTTGGCGGTGGAACCTTAGGAGACGGCCAGGGAAGATTTGCAGATAAAGTGGTGAAAGTTCCCAGCAAACGTGGGCCTGAGGCT
>CAXGBX010000305.1:0-3217 GCA_964008195.1 uncultured Flavobacteriaceae bacterium | reverse complement strand
CGGCAATCTATATAACGCACAAAAAATTCTATAGCATACCAGACGTAAAAGAATAACACCAGTAGCTCCAGTTGTTGCCTGAGATGAATCTTCTCATGATTCAGAAAAAACTGATCTTTCTTTAATTGTTTATCCTGTAGAATCACAAAAGGCCACAAACTTATGCCTTTAAACCTGCCCGAAAGCAACCTTTTGTTCACGATCAAAATCATGCTTTCAAGATAAGAAATTGTATTTTAGCCCTATGAATTTTCAGAAAAAAAGAATTCCGTTAGAAGATGGAGACTACTACCTTACTCCTGAAGGCTACCGCTGTTTTACTGAACAATATCACCTAAAGAGAGGTTATTGCTGTGAAAGCGGTTGCAGGCACTGCCCCTACGGATATAATAAAAAAACGAACTCTCAAGACTAAAATATCATGAACTTTAAGGACCAGATACTTGAAGGTATACCACAAGAATTACCAGAAGCAAAAGCATACGATGAATCTCTAAACCATGCTCCAAAACGTAAAGATATTCTGGATAATCAGGAAAAAAAGCTGGCATTAGAGAATGCTTTAAGGTATTTTGATAAAAAACATCACAAAGCACTGCTTCCGGAATTCAGGGAGGAACTTGAAAAATACGGGCGAATCTATATGTACAGATTCAAACCAGATTATGATTTTTATGCCAGGCCCATTGACGAATATCCGGGAAAAAGCACACAGGCAAAAGGAATCATGCTAATGATCCAGAATAACCTGGATCCTGAAGTTGCACAACATCCAGAAGAATTAATCACTTACGGCGGAAATGGAGCCGTATTCCAGAACTGGGCTCAGTATCTTTTAACCATGCAGTACTTAGCGATGATGGACGATCACCAAACCCTGGCGATGTACTCAGGACACCCTATGGGCCTGTTCCCGTCACACCCCGGGGCGCCAAGAGTGGTGGTAACTAATGGAATGATGATCCCAAATTATTCGAAACCCAATGACTGGGAAAAATTTAACGCATTAGGGGTAACCCAATACGGGCAAATGACTGCAGGTAGTTTTATGTATATAGGTCCGCAGGGAATAGTACACGGAACAACAATTACAGTTTTGAATGCCGGCAGAAAAATTTCTAAAGATGGTGAAGGACTCGCCGGAAAAATCTTTGTGACTTCTGGACTTGGCGGGATGAGTGGTGCTCAGCCAAAAGCCGGAAATATTGCCGGTTGCATTACTGTTTGTGCTGAAGTAAACCCGAAGGCTACTCAAACCAGGCATAAGCAGGGTTGGGTAGATGAAGTAATTGACAATATTGAAAAACTTGCCGAAAGAGTTAAAAAAGCAAAAGTTGAGAAAGAAGTAATTTCTATCGCCTACCAGGGAAATGTGGTAGAGATCTGGGAATATTTTGCTGAAAATGATATTTATATAGACCTGGGAAGTGATCAGACTTCTCTACATAATCCCTGGGCTGGAGGTTATTATCCTGTAGAACTAAGTTTTGAAGAAGCCAACAATATGATGTCTTCAAATCCCGAATTATTTAAAGAAAAAGTTCAGGAAAGTTTAAGGCGCCACGTGGCGACTATCAATACACATTCTAAAAGAGGAACTTATTTCTTTGACTACGGAAATGCCTTTTTACTGGAAGCGTCCAGGGCCGGAGCAGAAGTTTATAAAGACCAAAATGGAGACTTTACAGCCTCCCCTTCCAATCGGGAAGGGGTCGGGGGATGGGCTTATCCTAGCTATGTTCAGGATATTATGGGACCAATGTGCTTCGATTATGGTTTTGGACCTTTTAGATGGGTCTGTGCATCGGGCAAAGATGAAGATCTTCAAAAAACAGATAAGATCGCTACGGAAGTTTTGAGTAAGCTAAAAGAGAATTCTCCGGCTGAAATTCAGCAACAAATGCAGGATAATATTCAATGGATCAAAGGGGCACAGGAAAATAAACTAGTAGTAGGATCCAAAGCCAGAATTTTATATGCGGATGCCGAGGGTAGAATTGCAATAGCCAAAGCATTCAACGATGCGATTGGACGCGGGGAGATTGGCCAGGTAATTCTTGGTCGGGACCATCATGATGTCTCCGGAACAGATTCGCCTTATCGCGAAACTTCTAATATTTACGATGGATCCAGCTTTACCGCAGATATGGCGATCCAGAATGTTATAGGAGATAGCTTCCGTGGGGCGACGTGGGTGAGCATTCATAACGGCGGCGGAGTTGGATGGGGAGAGGTTATAAATGGTGGCTTCGGCATGATTCTTGAAGGTGATAAATCATCAGAAGATCGTTTGAAATCTATGTTGTTCTGGGATGTAAATAACGGAATTGCCCGTAGATCCTGGGCCAGAAACAATGAAGCCATTTTTGCTGCAAAACGTGCCATGAAAATGAATCCGCAGTTAAAAGTTACTATTCCTAATTTCGTAGATCCCGATCTTTTAGATTGAAACTTTTTATGAATCTAAAATCTAATCTATGAAATTTCTAAAAATTACTTCTGCCCTTCTATTATTTGCAGTTTTTCTGACCTCTTGCAGTAGTGTAAGAGTTGCTTCAGACTACGATCGCGAAGTAAACTTCGATAATTACGGAACCTATGCTTTCTTTAAGCCCGGGATAGACAAAGCTGAGATCTCTGATCTGGATAAAAAGAGAATTTTAAGGGCCATTGAAGCTGAAATGAGCAAAAAAGGCTTTACTAAATCTGAAAATCCAGATCTCCTTGTTAGTATTTTTACTAAAACCAATGAAAATATAAACATTTACAACAATAATATGAATCCTTACTGGGGTTATGGTTGGGGATGGAATCCATGGTATTGGGGAAGCGGTTTCAATACGGTTAGCAGCACCAGTGAAGGAACCCTTTATATAGATCTTATAGATTCTGAAGGAAAAGAACTGGTATGGCAGGGAATGGGTACTGCAGCCCTGGCTGATAAAGTGGATAAAAAACAGGCACGAATCAATGAGATCGTTGGCAAGATTATGGAAAAATATCCACCAGGAATGGAGAAATAATATTTAAAAAAATTAGCCCCTTGATTAGGGGCTTTTTTGTGCCCAGTCCTTAGCTGTTAACTTTCACTTTCTGTGGCAAATTTTGTACTTTTAACGCAAACGTTTTAGTAAAACTGAATCATGTTAGATAATATACAATCAAATGAAATACTGGACAGGTTACCTGCCCATCTTCAGCAATATATAAAACCTCA
>CAXGBX010000304.1:0-3218 GCA_964008195.1 uncultured Flavobacteriaceae bacterium | reverse complement strand
ATAACAATATTGTTTTTGCCGGGCCCAATGGGATTCTTACAATTAACAGGCGTTCTGGTAAGTTTAGTAAGCTGGACATGGGGTATTATCAAAATTTAGACATTAGCAGTGCCCTTGCTTTAGATGATTATATCATCTTCGGAACCAGGGAAAATGGAATGTTCAAGAGTGATGCGAATCTAAAGAATATTCAGAAAATATACTCCTTGCCTTATACACTGTCAAGAGAAGAGATTACTGATCTTGAAACATTTAATGAAGAAATAATTGTCTCTACAAATGGTTCAGGAATTTTTCGACTGGATAAAAACTTAAATCCTATAAGTACCGAAAACGATGTATATCCTGAGAATGTTTATAATATTCATTTAAATGACCAAAATCTTTTGTGGATGGTGGGAAGGGAAGGCTTGTTTTTGCAGAACTTCTCTAGTTATGCTATTGAAAAGCTCAAAAATGATCCGGCGATCTATTCCAGTCTTGCCGATGATTTTGTAACTGCATCTAAAACTGATTCTAAGGGCAATGTTTGGTTTGGAACCGGTAAAGGGCTAAGCATCTGGAACCCTGAAAACAATCGCTGGCGCCATATCAAAAATTTGAATTATAGCCGGGCTATGAATAAGCCAGACGATATTACAGATATCGCTGCGACTGGCGATCATGTATGGGTGGCAACAGCAGATGATGGTGTCTATAAGATCAATATAAATACATTACTCCGTGCCCAATATTCCGTAGATGCTTTATATAAAACGAAGGTGCAGGAAGCAAATACAGTATTCGTTGATGCGAAGGACAAGATTTGGATTGGGGGAGAGGATGGTTATTTAAGTGTGATCAACCCGAATAATGAAATAAACACTTATCCTATAAAGGGGGTAAAAGCTATCGCCGAGCTAGGGCCTAAGAAAATTATTGTGGCTACAAAATCCAGGGTTTACTCCCTGAATCCTTACACAGGTCGAACCACAGATTTGGATGCGCTTACCGCAAATGAAGCACTTCTGTATTATTCTATCAACGATCTACAAATTACAAGGGAAGGTCTCGGGCTTTTTGCAACGGAAGGTTCCGGCTTACTCACCTATAATTTTGAAACAGAAGAAGTAAACGTACTTGATAGTTCTTCCGGGCTGCCCTCAAATAATATTACGGGAATTACCGGTGATTTGAACGAAGGTTTGTGGCTTAGCACAGATAAAGGCCTGGCCTTTTACAATCACGAGGATAAATTGGTCAGGGTTTTTTCTGAATTGAACGGGTTAACAAGCAACGAATTAACTTCAGGCATTACAAAACTGGAAGACGGAAAACTGGTAATTGGAAGTTCTAAAGGCATTAACGTATTTAAGCCGAAAACGATGCTCGCGCAACAGGAATTTAAACCGAGACTGGAATTGAGAAACATGATATTGCCTTCTGAAAAAGATACCGACAAGAGGAATATCCAACTGGCAGAAGTCAATAAAATAGAGATTGATGAATCAAGCGGATTCAAAATTGAATTTGACGGAATTTCCCATCTCGCTCCAGAATCTATTTTGTATTCCTGGAAGATGGAAGGGCTGGAAGAAGAATGGAGCAAGCCATCCCCGGTTAATGCGGCCAGTTATTCAAATCTCCCTCCCGGCAATTATACTTTTAGGGTACGGGCGAAGATTGGCGATACAGCCTGGTCAAATCCTGAGGAATTGACACTTAGTATTGAACCGGCAGGAGGAGCGATAAGTAGCATCTACTTATTTATGGGGATTAGTGTTCTGGCCATGATCGCAATCTTTGTATTTGTCTTTATAAAACGATCAAAGAATGCCGATGAGCTGGCGAAAGCTGAGCTAAGGGACCAACTTCAGAAAGAGTTCAAAAAGCCGGTAGAGAGCGCCGTAAAATCCCTGAGTAAGATTTCAGCATCTGTAGAAGAAGGAAATACAGAAGATCTACAACGTTATGCAGCTAGATTTGATGAGCTATTCAATCAAATATTGAATTTTAACTATCAGGAATCTGTTTACGAAATCTCAAAAATTAATTTGCAGACGCACCTTCCGGAAGTGATTCAGAATATAAAGCCGGTTTACAGTGCGAAGGAGTTAGAGGTGATTATGAATGATCAATGGGGTGATTCAGTTTTCTATTATAATATGGAGATGTTGGACAAGATATTTTTCAGCCTGATTTCTGGTAGTGCAGGCTACTCATTTAAGCAGGGAAAAATTATTGTAAACCTTATACAAACCAATATAGGTGATCTCAAACTCCAGATTACAGATAATGGTAGGGGCATTCCCGAACACGATATCAAGGTTCTGGAGGGGAAAAAATCTTTAGATCCCAGGATGAAGTTTCGTGACAAGAGTGGTTTGCGATATATTTTAAAAGCACAGGATTTTATAATAAAAGCAGGAGGAAGTTTCAGTTATGAGACTGAAAATAACGAGGGCAGTACGTTTACCGCAATACTAAAAAATAAGAAAGAAGATTATCGAAAAGTTCCTGAAAGAGCCGCGGCTATCTTTAAAGCTGAAAAAATTAAAGAAGTAAATAAATCTGAGTTTCCTTCAGAGATTACCACTTTAAGTGATTGCAAGATCCTGATTGTTGAAAGTGATCCTGACACAAGAAACCTTCTGGTAAATAATATTGGTAAGTATTGCCAGATCTATCAGGCACCTACTGCTGAGGAGGCCATTGAAAAAGCCGGGATGATTTTTCCGGATATTATAATATCAGCTACGGTTTTGCCAGATATGAATGCCTTCCAACTTTCAAAAATGTTGAAAAGAAATATTGGTTTGAACCATATCAACATCTTTTTAGTGGCAGATGAAGATATGAAGTTGGATGAAGAACAGGTTTCAGGAGCAGGGGAAGTGATTAGAAAACCCATAGATGCAAATCTTTTGCTTTCCAGGATCACGAAAGTCTTGACCTTGCAGAGAGAGGTAAGGGATTCTTATGTGAAATCGCATATAGATGAAGTTAAAGTTGGTTTTAGAAATGAAATTGATGAAAAATTCATCACAAATCTTAGGGATATTGTAATACAGAATATAAGGAATGAAAATTTCTCTGTACATGATTTGAGCGCCGCTTTGGGTATTTCCAGCAACACCTTGTTTATGAAACTCAAAAGTCTGGTAAATCTTTCGCCTCAGGATTTTATGGAATTCACAAGGCTCAAATATGCCCGGGATCTAATGGCGCATACAGATATG